>JAUJMB010000366.1 GCA_030447045.1 Rubrobacteraceae bacterium
TCTTGGCGAGCTGCATGAGCGAGTAGACGCCCTCGAACATCCTGGCCCCGCCCGACGCGGACACGATGACCAGTGGAAGCTCCTCGGCGTAGGCCCGCTCCACGGTCCTCGCCACCTTCTCCCCCACCACGCTGCCCATCGACCCCCCTATAAACCGGAAGTCCATGACCGCGAGCGCCACCCGTCGCCCGCCCACCGACCCGACCCCGCTCAGGACCGCATCGTCGAGGCCGGTCTTCCGGCGCGCCTTCTGGAGCCGCTCCTCGTAGCCCTCGAACCCTAAGGGGTCGCCCGCGATCAGGCCCCCGTCGCGCTCCTCAAAGGAGCCGCGGTCGGTGAGGAGCCTGACGCGCTGGGGGGCCGGGAGCGGGTAGTGGAACTCGCAGTGGGGGCAGACGTTGAAGCGGGCCGCGAGGTCCCTCTCGTAGATCGGCTGCCCGCACCGCTCGCACTTCGTAAAGACGGCGTCCATCGGCCCGACGCCGCTCTCGGTCTCGGGCGCGCTCCTGGAGTACTCCCTCCGCTTGCTAAGCCAGTTTCTGATCCGCGCCCCCCGCCTTCTCCGCCGCCGAGACCGCCTCGCGCACCCCGCGCAGCCACGCCCCGGCCCCCTCCGCCCCGCCCTCGCCGACGAGCCGCATGAGCTTGCTCCCGATGATTACCCCGTCGGCCTCCGCCGCCGCCTCGGCCGCCGCCTCCGGCGACCCGATGCCGAACCCGAGCGCCACCGGAACCTCCGCCTTCGCCCGGACGCGCCGCAACAGCTCCACGGCCTTCGGCGGCAGGCCGTCGCGCACCCCGGTAACCCCGGCCACGGAGACGCAGTAGACGAACCCCGTCGCCAGCGCCACGGCCTCCTCCACCCGCGCCTCCGAGGACGTCGGGGCCACGAGCGGGCAGAGGCCGACGCCGCGTTCCGCGCACGCCTCGGCGAAGGGGGCGGCCTCGTCCACCGGGAGGTCCGGTATCACGAGCCCGCAGACCCCCGCCTCGGCCGCCTCGTCCAGAAAACGCCCGGCGCCTTTAGCGAAGATGGTGTTGTAGTAGAGCAGGAACACGACGGGTACGCGGTCCACGAAGCGGGAGGCGAGGGCCAGGCAGTAGGCGAGGTCGGCCCCGTTCTCGATGGCGCGGGTGGTGGTGTCCTGGATCGTCGGCCCGTCAGCCAGCGGGTCGGAGAAGGGAACCCCTATCTCCAGCACGTCGGCCCCGGCCGCGAGGAACGCTTCCCCCACCTCGGCGGCGCCCTCCAGCGTCGGGTAGCCGCCCGTGAGGTACGGCACGAGGGCCGTGCGCCCCTCCGGGAAAGCCCCCCTCAGCCGCTTGGCGCCGTTCACGAGGGGTCTTCGCCCGCCTCCCGCGCGTCCATGCCCAAAGACTCGGCCACGACGCCTATGTCCTTGTCGCCGCGCCCTGACAGGTTGATGACGAGGTTCTTGCCGGGGCCGAGCTCGCGGGCCACCGTCTCGGCGTAATGAATGGCGTGCGAGGTCTCGAGCGCCGGGATAATGCCTTCGAGGCGCGAGCACATGACGAATGCCTCGAGGGCCTCGTCGTCGGTGGCGCCCACGTACTCCACAAGGCCCTCGTCCTTGAGGTACGCGTGCTCGGGGCCGACGGATGGGTAGTCAAGGCCGGCGCTTATGGAGTGGGCCTCGCGGATCTGGCCCTCATCCGTCTGCAAAACGTAGCTCAGGTTCCCGTGCAACACGCCGGGCCGCCCGCCCGTCAGGGACGCGCCGTGCTCGCCGGTATCGAGGCCCCTACCTGCGGCCTCGACGCCGACCAGCCGCACGTTCTCGCGTCCGACGAACGGGTGGAAGGCGCCGATGGCGTTCGAGCCGCCCCCGACGCAGGCGACTATGGCGTCGGGGTCCCCCCCGAACCGCTCCCGGCTCTGCCATTCGAGCTCGCGTCCGATGACGGATTGGAGGTCGCGGACCAGGCGAGGGTAAGGGGCCGGGCCCGCGGCGGTCCCTATGATGTAGTGGGTGTCCTCCACGTTCGTCACCCAGTCCCGGATCGCCTCGT
>JAUJMB010000073.1 GCA_030447045.1 Rubrobacteraceae bacterium
TTCCCGGAGGCGTCCCCTTGCGTACCGCTGCGGGTGTCGGAGGAGGCCTCGCTCACGCCAGCACCACGACGACGAAGATAAGCAGGGTCGTGATGGCCGCGAGGAACAGCACATCGGCCGCGGTGGTCCGCAAACGATCCGTTGCGGTCTTTGGCATGCTCCCGGCGTAGAGGCGGCTCATCATGGCGAGGTGGACGCGCTCGCCGCGCTCCAGGGACCGTACGAACAGGGTGGCGATCAAAGGACCGGTGGAGGCCGCTTGCCAGAACCAGCTCGCCGAGTAGCCGCGCGCCTCCCGCGCCCGCTTCATGCGCGCGACCTCCCCGGCGAGCACGTGCAGGTAGCGCCACATAAAGGCCACTATCGCGACCATAAGCCGCGGCGCCCGGAGCATCTCGAAGCCCCGCAACAGCTTCGGGAACGGCGTCGTGGAGCTCAGGATCACCATGGCGAGCACGCAAAGGGTCACCTTGAGGGCGACCGTCACCCCGAGCACGAGGCCGTCTTCGGCCGTGAACGGGAGGATCGCCGCGGCCAGCAGAAACGGGATCTCTATGGTCATGCGCCGCAGCAGGTGCCGGATGCCCAACCGGGCCAGGGCGACCAGCCCGATGAGGATGACCGCCAGAGCCCCGAACGCGGCCCAGGCACCGGGCGGCAGCGACACCGCGACGAGGACGACACCGATCAGGCCCAGGATCTTGACCCGCGGATCCAGACGATGGACCGGCGAGTCCCCTGCCGCAACCGCCTCGACCGTGGTGAGACTCCCGCCGGGGTGACCGCCGCCCACCTGCTCAGTCCTCCCGGCGTCCAGCCGTCCCGGCGGACGAGCCGGAAGAACCACCCGAGCGGCGCAAGAGAAGCACGAGGCCCGCTCCGGCCGCAAAGGTGAGGAAGATCCCTACCAACCCGGAGAGCCAGTTCACCTCGTAGCCCAGCAGGGCGTTGGGGGCGATCTCCAGGACGGGCTGTCCCTCCTGCTCGGCCAGGCAAGCCTCCTCGTTCGACGCGTCCTTGCACGCGCTGTCGATGATCGCGCGCTGCAGCGCGTCCGGGGTACTCGCCGCAAAGTTCGAGGCGACCACCCCGATCAGCAAGGCGATGGCGAGGCCGACGAGTACGAAGCCGCCGAGGGACCTGCTTCCCGATGGGGCCATCACACGACCTCCTCTCGTACCGGGGCGGGCACGCTATCCGGCAGCCGGTCGCGGCCCACGAGCAGGTCGGGCCGGGTGCTCAAGACGGCCGCGACGACGCTGGTGGAGATAACGGCCTCGAGGATGCCGACCAAGGCGTGGATGCCGATCATGATGGGAAACGCGGCGAGCGGTAGCGGCCCGCCAAACACGATGAACACCGCGGCGAGCGCGCTGGCGGCGACGATCGACACCCACGAGGTAAGCGCGACCGACCCCAGGTACGCGGCGCGCGTGCGCGGCAAAACCCTCGTGAGCGCCCGGAAGAAGTAGTAGCCCCCGACGGCCGGGAGCACCCCCATACACAAGATGTTCGCGCCCAGGGCCGTAATGCCCCCGTCGGCGAAGCCGATGGCCTGCACCAGGTAGACCACGCTCACCACCAGCGTCCCGACCCACGGCCCCAGCATGATCCCGGCCATCGCTCCCCCCAGCAGATGGGCGCTGGTACCCCCGGCGACGGGGACGGTGACCATCTGCGCCGCGAAGATAAAGGCCGCCGTCAGGCCGACCACGGGTATGCGCCTCTCGTCGAGCTCCTCTTGGGACTTCGTCAGGGCGTAGGCGACCGCGCCGGCGCCGGCGGCCGAGGTGGCGACCGCCGTGGTGGTGTCCAGAAGACCATCGGGAATGTGCATCCGCCCGCCCTCCTTCTGCGTGGCTATCCGTCAAACCGGCGACTTTCCCCTCGCCCCGTCATCCCACCTCTAGGATGCGTCGGTCACCGATGCTGTTTCTTCCTCCCGCCGGACGCACTCCGGGCATAGCCCCCTGGCGACCACGTGCAGCTCGCGTACCTCGAAGCCGCCGGATCCGGCGGCCAGCGCCGCGAGCAGTCCGCGGGCGACCTCCGGCGAAGCTTCCGGGTGGGAGATCCCACCGCAACGCTCGCACACCAGGTGCGGGTGCGAGCTGGCGTTGGCCTCGAACAGCGCGGGACCCTCCGACAGGCGGCTCTCCACCACGAGATTGGCCTCCCGCAAAGCCTCAAGAGCCCTGTAGACCGTCGAGAGCTCCAGCCCCGGTAGTGCATCCCTCGCCCGCTCCCAAACCTCCTCCGCACCGAGATGCGCCCCGGACTCGGCCAGGATCTGCCACACGTGCGCCCGCTGCGGGGTTACCCGCATCCCCCGGTCCCTCAGCGGTTTGGCGGAAACGTCCATGCAGATGCTAACTATTAGCAGAAGCCGGAGACTCGCGCAAGCCCGCGCACGGCGACACGACTGCGGCCGTGGCCACGGCTACGGCTCTAGAACTGGTAGGTTACGGAAGTCCATAGCACACTCTAGCCGATCCCGGCGCGCCCGAGGGCCCCGAGCACGATAACCAGGCCGGCGAGCGTGATGGCCAGAGCGCTCGCGACCGGCAGAAAACGCGGCACCCGCGCCTCGAAGGAGAATCGCTCGAACAACCGCCTGGCGCAGATCATCAACATGCCGATGCCGGTCAAGACGATGGCCAGCCCTACGCTAAAGGCGACGACGAGCACCATGCCGAACTCCAGCCGACCCAGGGAGATCGCGCTCAAAAGGAGGACGAGGGCCGCCGGGCACGGTACCAGGCCGCCGGTGACGCCGAGGGCCAGCAAGCTGCGCCAGGTCACCTTCGAGCCGTCGGCTCCCGGTGGCAGGTGGGTGTGCCCGTGTCCGCCATCAGAATCATGCGAGTGCTCGTGGTCGTCGTGGGAATGTGCGTGCCCGGGATGGACGTGCGCATGGGAGTGTCCGTGGACGCCGTGGGAGTGCGTGTGGGCGCCGTCGGCGCCCGCGTGCTCCGCTCGTGCGTGCCGCGCTTCCCCATCGCCGGCCCCGGACGCGCCGGGTAGGCGACGGTGGAGCAGGGCGAGGCCGATCGCGACGACGAGCAGCCCGGAAACGACGCTTAGCCAGGGGTATAGGACCTCCGGCAGGATGTAGCGCGAGAGGTAAAGAGTCACCGCTCCGAGGGCGAAGACTCCCAAAGTGTGGGTCAGCGTCACCGTCAACCCGAGAAAGGCCGCGTGCCGAGCCGTCCCCCGCGTCCCGACCAGATAGGCCGCCACGACCGCCTTGCCGTGGCCGGGGGTCACGGTGTGCGCCCCGCCCCACAAGAACGCGGCCAGAAGCGATACGCCTATAACGCTCGGCGAAAGACTACCGACCGAGACCAGGGAGGCCACCCGGTCGGTCACGCCGCCGCTGTCGCTCGTCCTGACGTCTCGGGCCGCCTGGCCCGCGGTGTCGCCCGCGGCGGTCCCGTCGCCCGGTACGAGCACGAACTCGGCCTCGCGGCGGTCCAGGGGGCTCGAGAGGGAATCCTGCGGGTAAGAACGCAGCTCGTCCGATACGCCGTCCTTCGGCGCCGTGGAGCCCTCGACGGCGACCCCTGGGCCGCCCCGGACGACGATCTCGCGCCAGCCGAGCCGATCCTCGTAATTGCGGTCGGTGTAGTAGCCGGCGCCGTTATCCTCCCAGTCCTCCGGCAGATCGGCCAGGAGGCGGGCCTCGATCCGGAGCGTCGGCAAGCCACCCTGACCGGGCCGGTACGCCACCGAACGATCGAGGACCTCCAACGGCAGCTCCTCGCCGCCGACCTCCAGATGGAGGGCCTCCACGAGACCCGGCAGCTCGCGGTCGAGGTAGGCCTCGGCCTCCCCGTCGGACATCTTCCCGTCGCCGTCGGCGTCGAGCCGCCCCTTCTGCTGGAAGGTGGGGATCTCGGCGAGATCTAGCACGTAGTCGACGCGCGCCTCCCCGTCGGCGAACTCGAGCTCACTGTAGTGGTTGATCGTGAAGTTGCCCAAGGGGTGCGCCTCCGCCCGCTTCGGGGGCACCAGAACGAGCGTGGCCAGGGCCAGCACGAGGCACGCCGCCGACCATGGGCGCACCGACACCCCACGGCGGGGCATCATCCACCCCCTCCGGAGGTCGCGGCCCGTCCTTCCTCCAGGTCGGCGAGCGCGTCGGCGGCAGCGTCGCCGTAGAGGACGGAGAAGTGCGGGTTCAGATCGACGGCCTGCCGCAGGTACTCCCCGGCCCGCTCTTCCTGGCCGAGCTTCTTGGCGATCATTCCGGCGTGGAAGAGCATAAGGGGATCTCGGGTGCCCAACCTTAGGGCCTCGGAGGAGTACCGCTGCGCCTCCTTATGGTCCCCGGTCTTGTACAGGGTCCAGGCCAGAACGTCCGCGGCGTAGATGCTGGGCCGCGCCTCGTAAGCCGAGCGCGCCTTCTCCAGCGACGTTCGGAGCTCTACGTCGTGGTCGGCGTAGAAGCGGGCTATCTCCAGGTCGGTGTTGACCCCGTTGGCCCGGAACAGCCTGTCGAGCGCCCGGACCAGCCCGTACTGCCGCTCCGCCTCCTTCCGGTCGCCCATCTCGGCGTAGACGTCGCCGAGGGCGATGGCGTGCTCGGGCAGGGGCATGCGGTCGAAGGCCCGCCGGTAGAGGTCGGCCGCCCGCTCCAGCTCGCCCCTCGCCGCGGCGATCCTGGCGTGGCCGGCCATCGCCGGCGGGTAATCCGCGAACGCCTTCAAGGACCGATCGTAGTCCTCCGCGGCCTCGTCGAGATGACCGGTGGTGAACCGGAGGTTGCCGAGTTGGACGTAAGCCCAGGCCGCGTTCTCGCCGACCGGACTTCCGGCCTCGATAGCATCCCGCATCGCCTGAATAGCACCCTCGGGGTCGCCGTAGAGTTCGCGCGCGTGGGCCACGCGGCCGTAGGAAGCGAAGTCGGGACGGCGGTCGACCATCTCCTGGTACGAGCTTACGGCCTCGTCGTAGCTGCCGAGCTCGATCTGGGCGTCGCCGACTATCCCGTAATAGCCGGCGCTCCCCGGGTTCAGTTCCACGGCCCGCTCGCCGTGCTCCAGAGCCCGGGGAAAGTCGTGGCGCGCCAGGGCGAGGACGCCGCGGGTGGCGGACAGCTCGGCGTTTCGCGCGTCGATCTTCTCCGCCCGGTCCAACAGGTCTTCGGCCTTTGTGTACAGGGAAGGGTCGCCGGTCTCCCGCACCTTTTGCAGGTAGGCGTTCGCCAGGTCGATGTGGGAGGAAAAATCCCCCGGGTTCTCCTTCAACCGCTGCTGGAGGCCGGCAATAAGATCGTCGGTGGAGCCGTTTGAGTAGGAACCGGAGAGGGTCGGCGTAGCTACCTTGTCCGTCGGGGGACCATCGCCGGGAATGAGGCCGGGGCCGATCAGTAGGTCCGCAAAGACGGCCAGCACCGCTACCAGCCCCACGAGCATCCATTTGGACTTGAGCGCTCTCAACAATGTCCCCTCTCCCGGGGACGGCTCGCATGTCGCCCCGGGTGGTCGTCGTGGGGTCCCGGGGGAAGTTTCCCGGAACCCCACCAAAATGCCGCAGAGGGGCGGCCGCTATTGTTACGGCCGCCCCTCGTCACCTCAACCCGTAAAAAGGCCGGTGACCTTTTGCCACGCGCCCTGGAGCACGCCGCCTTTGCCTTGCTCGTCGCCCCCCGCGTTCGACTTTTCGCCCGCGTCCGGCTCGTCGGCGCCCTCGTCCGGCTTTTGGCCGGTGTAGGGCACGCCGCCCGTCTCCGGCATGACGATGGTGTCCATGCCGCGAATGGCGTCATCGATCTGCGGATAGGAGGCGCCCACGTAGTCGTGCGGCACGTTCACGAACGGGAAGGTCTCCAAAAACGGCACGTCGTTGGAGTCGACCCCGTCGCTCAGCATGTGGGCCTGGTCGTTGAACTCCGGCGTGAACGGCGTACCGCCCGCCACGGCCGTCGATGCTATGTCGACGACGTCGTCGGACAACCGCCGACCGTTGGGGAAGCCCGCGTTGTCCCCGCCCAAGACACCCAACCGGCTCGGGTTATCCGAAGGCGGGATATCCATGTTCAGCCTAAGCTGGGAGGAGGGCACCACGTTCTCCGGCTGGTTTAAGTCGGGTATGCCGGTGAGGAAGATGGTGACCAGGTCCTCGCGGGGCGCGTCCGGCACCTCGATGCCGAAGACCTGTTCGATGAGGCCGCCGAGCTCGGGGTTCTGGATGTACTCCAGGAACTGGGCGTCGTCGGTCGGGTCGGAGTTGTTCCAGCGGTCCTTATCCCTAAGCGCGATGAGCACCTCGTTTACCAGCGGGATGTCGAGCCGGGAGATCTTCACGAAGGGTCCCTCTGAGGGGGCCACCTCCTCCGGACCTGCGACGGGAGGGCCATCGGGTTCGAGGTTCCGCAGCACCCTCGTTTGCTGCCGGTAGGAGTCCGAGACCACGCCGATGACGGGGCCGTCGGGACCCCTCAGCATGCTCTTCGGCACCTGGAGGGCGATGGAGTGGACGTTCAGGCCGGAGAAGTCGTCCACCGGCTGGAGGCCCTGCAGCGCCCTAAACTGCAGCAGGTCGAACGTCCCGCCGAGGTCGATGAAGAACGGGTCGTCCCTCGGGCCGGCGAAGACCTTCATGCCGTTATCGAGGGTGTTGACGGCCTCCTCCGCCACCGGACCGTAGCCTTCGGGGTAGGACGCCGGGCCGACGTTGTAGGGCGCTACCTGCAGGCCGTCGGCGATGACCTTCCCTTGCCGCTGGGGGTCGTTCTGGGCGTCTTCCCCTTCGAGGACCGACACGGAATAGAACTCTTTGCGGTTCAGGTCCGGGTCGTCCAAGGAGGTGATCGGGCCGGTGTTAAGCGTGAGGACGCTGTCGGGGTTGGTGTAGCGCTCGTCGAAGCGGAACTGGAAGCTGAGGTTGGGCTTGGCGTCCCCGTCGTTGTCGATGTCGATCTCGTAGAGGACGTCCTCGCCGAACCTGAAGAAGGTCGGGCCCGACGCCGGCTGCTGGAACGGTATGTAGTTGGCGATCAGCGTCACCGTGTCCGGGTTGTCCGGGCTGACGAACGCGTACACGTCGGTGGCGTCCGCCTGCGGATCCGTGCTGATGTAGGGGGCCTCCCGGTGCGAGGAGGCACCCGCTGGCAACATCGAGCCGAAGGCGCTGACCGCCACGGCCGCGGCGATCACGCACGCGATCGTGACGAGCACCAGCTGCCGGGTGCTTGCTCGTGGTATTAGTCGTTGCATAAATATCCCCTTCCTCCCGCGGGACTGACCGTTGTCCTTGTCAGACCCTTCTCCCAACGAATAGTGGTGCCCCGAACTTTCTTGTCCCCCCTTCCTAACACTTGTCCCCATCCTTAACATTCTCACCTTATTCTTCTACGATAGCAACATAGTCACCCGATAGCAACATAGTCACCCGATAGCAACATGTTTTTTGCTCAACATGTTTTTTGCTAAAAGCTTCCGCCGATAGGTGACTCTTCACGGCCTGCGGCGGGGTCGACTCTCCCGACGGTAGTGGGTCCGGCCCTCCCGAACGAGTCGCCCCACGACGATGATCACCTCGGAGAAGGCGACCCGGCTGCCGCGTGTCCTTGAGCTCGGCCTGGACTACGAGACGCCTGGAGTGGTCGGGCAGGGTGCAGGTCTGTAGGGTCAGGACATTCTTGCCCGCCACGGGCTTCGTCGCGGGGAGGTCCGAAGGGCCGACGGTGGTCTCCCTG
>JAUJMB010000367.1 GCA_030447045.1 Rubrobacteraceae bacterium
AGGCCGCCTTCGAGGTTGGAGACGTAGTGGAAGCCGGCCCGGTTCAGGGCCTGGGCGACGTGGGCGCTGCGGGCGCCGTGGTGGCAGATCACGACGGTCTCGGCGCCGGGGTCCAGCTCGCCGAAGCGCCCCTCTATCTCGGAGAGCGGGACGAGGGTGGAGCCCTCGATCCTGGCGAGGTCGTACTCCCACCCTTCCCGCACGTCGAGCAGCACGGGCCTGTCCCCCGCGTCGAGGCGCTCCTTGAGCTCGCGCGGGCTTATGTTCTCGTAGTCTGGCCCAAGCACGGCGCTAGAACTCGTAGTCCACGACGATGCGCCCGGAGGTCGTGGCCTCCAGCTTCTCGACGACCGCGAGGTGCGCGGGGTGGCCTATGTATCCCTGCAGCCCCGCCCTGTCCTCGAAGCGCGCGAAGAGCGCGTGCGTGTACCCGCCCGAACGGCCGCTAAAGTCCTCGCCAACCGAGAGGTCCACGGTGCCGGGCACCTCGTCCTTGAGCCCCCGGATAGAAGAGAGGAGGTCCTCGACCTCCTCGGGGGACGCGTCGTCCCTGACCGCAAAGAACACGAGATGATCTACCACAAAAAACCTCCCTCTCGAACCACGGACGCTTCCTCTGCCTTGTAGCCGTTTATCGAGGCGTCGCGCCGCCGCGTCAGGCCGTCCCTGTCGAACTCCCAGGGCTCGTCTCCGCGTTCCTACCGCCCGATGCCAACGGGCCGTCCAGCCCCTGAGGGTACCAGAGTTCCCCTTCGGGCCTCATCCCCTCGTCGCCGTCCCTGTCCGCCGCGAGCCTCGCTCCGCACCCGCGCACCTGCGATAGGCGGCCCGCGGGTGCTCCGCGGAGGCCGAAAACCCCGAAGCGTCGTCGGTCGCGTCGGGGTCCGAGTGCCACCCCTCCTCCCCCAAAAACGCCGTGCCTCCTCGGTCCTACGCGCCTCCTCTCCCGGGACTCGGGAGAGGCACAGCCCGGCCGCGACCGTCCCCTTCTACCCCGGCGAGAGGCGCAAACGGTAGACGCGCGCTTCAAACGGCGTGAGCGTGAGTTCCCGAAGGCTCTGTGCCGTATCGACCGGACAGTTGGCGAGCACGAGCTCGGCGCCTTGCCAGCGGTCGGCGTCGGGCACTTCGATCGCGGCGGAAGCCCCGGAGAAGTTGGCGAGCACGAGCAGCTCGGTGGTGCCGTGGCGCCGGGTGAACGCGTAGACCTGGTCGTGGTCGGCGAGCAGCATGCTGAAGTCGCCGTGCGCGACGGCGGGCTCGGTGCGGCGCAGCTCGATCAGCCGCCGGTAGTGGTGGAAAACCGAGTTGTCGTCGGCCAACGCGGCCTGCGCGTTGATCTCCTTGTGGGTGGGGTTGACCGCGATCCACGGCCTCCCGGTGGTGAAGCCGGCGTTCTCGGTGTCGTCCCATTGCATCGGGGTGCGGGCGTTGTCGCGGCTGCTGACGCGCAGCGCGTCCAGGACGGCCTCGGGGTCGGCACCCAGGCCGACGGCCTGGGCGTAGTGGTTGAGCGATTCGATGTCGCGGAAGTCGCCGATCGAGTCGAAGGTCGCGTTGGTCATGCCGAGCTCCTCGCCCTGGTAGACGTAGGGCGTCCCGCGGTGCAGGTGCAGCACGGTGCCGAGCATCTTCGCCGAGCGAGCGCGGTGCTCCCCGTCGTCGCCGAACCGCGAGACGACCCGCGGCTGGTCGTGGTTGTTCCAGTACAGGCTGTTCCAGCCGACCTCGGCCAGGCCGGCCTGCCAGCGCCCGAGGACCGCCTTGAGGTCGCGCAGGCGCAGCGGGCGAACGTCCCACCGCGTCTCGCCGTGGTCGACCTGGACGTGCTCGAACTGGAAGACCATGTCGACCTCGCGGCGGGCGGGGTCGGTGTAGAGCTTGGCCTCCTCGACCGTGACGCCGGGCATCTCGCCGACGGTGACCAACCCCTCGCGCGCGGCAAAGACCTCGCGGTGCATCTCTTGGAGGAACTCGTGGATGCGGGGCCCGTCGACGAAGTGCGGCATGCCGTCGCCGTAG
>JAUJMB010000368.1 GCA_030447045.1 Rubrobacteraceae bacterium
CGATCTGGGCGACCGCGCGCCCGACGTGCCCGAGGCCTATCTGGACGATCTCCAGCCGCCTCAAGCGACCTCCTCGACCCCGGCGTCGGCCGTCACCAGCGAACCGTGGAGCAAGCGCAGTGCGTCCTCGCCCCTCTCGCCGTTGACGACGAAGACGAGGCCGGCGGCGGCGAAGCCGGCGTGCAGGAAGCGGATCTTCGCCTTCCTGAGCAGGCGCAGGCCGAGCTTGAGGTCCCTCTCCGAGGGGGAGCCGATGCAGACGACCATCGCCGTCTCGCTGCGGCGGCCGTTGGCGCAGGGTATCTCCATCGGCACCTTGCGGCGCAGCGCCACGCACCGGACCCCCTCGCCGTCGGCGAAGTCCGCCGAGATGCGGGTGCCGGGCGTGTCGGGGGCGAAGGTGTTGCGGACGCGCACCGTCATCCTGGCCTCGGCGGCGGGCTCCATCGTCTTGTGGTGCAGGACCTTGGCGCCGAGCCCCGCGAAGGTGTGGGCCTCGTGGTAGGAGAGGCGGGGCATGAGCTCCGCGTCCGGGACCAGGCGCGGGTCGGCGTCGAGCACGCCGTTCACGTCCGTCATGATCCAGACCTCCCCCGAGCCGAGCGCGCGCCCGATCACGGTAGCCGAAAGATCCGACCCACCCCTGCCGAGCGTGGTCGAGGAACCGTCCGGCGCCCGCCCGACAAAGCCGGGGACGACGGCCACGGTACCGGCCTGGAGGAGCGGGGCGACGTACCGCGAACATCGCCTCTCGGTCTCGTCCACGTCAACCTCGGCCTCGTCGAAGCGGCGGTCGGTGGCTATGGGGTCGGACGCGACCACCTCGGCCGGGGCGCCGGCCCTGGCTATGGCCCCGGCGAGCACCTCGGCGGAGAGACGTTCGCCAAAGACCGCGATCCCGGCCCGCCTGGCCTTGATGTTCTCCGCGGGGCGCTTCACCGCCTCGACGAGCTCGTCCAGAAGCTCCGATACTCGCCCCTCGACCCCCGCCCGGCGTTCGGGGGCGACCGCCTCCCGGATCGCGCGCAGGTGCCTCTCGGCGAGCGCCTCGCGCAGTTCCTCGGCGGCTCTGCCGTCAGAATCGACGACGCCGGCGGCGTGGCCGAGCAAGAGGTTCGTTACCCCGCTCATCGCGGAGACGACGACGGCCACGGGCCGGTCGCGCGCCGCCTCGGCGGCGATGGAGGCGGCGCGGGCGAACGCCGCGCCGCCCCCGACGGAGGTGCCGCCGAACTTTATTACGAGGGGGCTGTCGCCTACCGCCCCCCTCATGCCCCGCTCAGCGCCTGGTCGAGGTCGTAGAGGATGTCGTCGATGGACTCCAACCCGACGGAGAGGCGGACGTAGTCGTCCGTAACACCCGTCGTGCGCTGCTCCTCGGCGGTGAGCTGGGAGTGGGTCGTGGAGGCCGGGTGGATGACCAGGCTCTTCGCGTCGCCGATGTTGGCGAGGAGGCTGTGCAGCTCGAGCCGGTCTATGAACGCCTTGCCGGCCTCCAGACCACCCTCGATGCCGAAGCCCAAGATAGCGCCGAACATCCCACCGCGGTGGTACTTCTTCGCCGTCTCGTGGCCGGGATGGTCGGGCAGGCCGGGGTAGTTGACCCAGGAGACCTTCGGGTGGGCCTGCAGGAACTCGGCGACGGCCATCGCGTTCTGGGAGTGGCGCTCCATGCGCAGCGGCAGCGTCTCCAGGCCCTGCAAGAACAGGAAGGAGTGGAACGGGGAGAGGGACGGGCCGTAGTCGCGGAGCATCTGGATGCGGGCTTTCAAAATGAACGAGAGCTCGCCCAGGGTCGGGTAGATCTCGAGCCCGTGGTACGACGGGTCGGGTTCGGTGAACTCCGGGAACTTGCCGTTGTCCCAGGGGAACTGCCCGCCGTCCACTATAACGCCGCCGATGCTCGTCCCGTGACCCCCGATAAACTTCGTCGCCGAGTGGACCACGATGTCCGCCCCATGCGCGAGCGGGTTGACGAGGTAGGGCGAGGGCACGGTGTTGTCCACGATAAGCG
>JAUJMB010000010.1:0-4830 GCA_030447045.1 Rubrobacteraceae bacterium
ATGAAGAGAGAGTTGATCCAGAAGGCCATAGACGAGGCGGCGAAGGAGGAGGCGAACCTGGTGATCTGGGACCGCCGCGACACCTTCACCGTCGAGGGCGGCGACGTGAAGGAGATCGAGGCCGAGGACGACCACCTGCGCGTCAGAATGCAGGACGGCAAGGCCACGGTCTTTGTGGAGTACGACTCGATCTACAAGCTCGTCGTCGACAAGGAGCGCGCCGGCAAGGGCCGCACCGGCTCCCGCGCCGGCTTCGGCGCCGTCTCCGGCTAGAGCCGCCGGTTCCGCCGTGCGAGACGAGGGGCCCAAGCGCCTCGACGAGATGGACGACCTGCGGGACATGGGGCGTTTTCCGGTCCCCGTCTACGTCGGCGCCACGTCGAACATCCTGTTGACGATCTGCCTGACGTACCTTCTCAAGGGCCGCTTCGGGGGGCCGCTCGTGCTGCCGGTGTGGGCCGTCGGGATCATCTCCGCGAACCTGCTCCCCGTCGTGGCGCTGCGCTCGCGCATGGACGAGGGGACGGAGTTCCCGCCCATCGAGGAGATGGGCTTCTTCGGCGACCAGCACAAGTTCTCGAGCTGGGTCTACGCCGTCGCCTCGGGGAACATGCTCTTCTGGATCGTGCTCTCCTGGAGCCTCTTCTCCCGCCGCCGCGACCGCAAGGCCCTCGCTGGCGTGCTCGTCCTCGCGCTCGTGTGCACGTTCTTTCCGGCGTGGGTGAGGTTGTTCCGGCCCGCCTAACCGCGCTGCCGCGCGGGCGGGTCTGAAAACCCGTCCCTACGCCTCCAGGATGCTGACGCCGTCTCCACCCGCGACGACGGCCGCGAGGGCCAGGCCGACGAAGAGGCCGCATTCGAGGGCGCCGGGGATGGTCCTGATGGCCGCTTCGAGGGCGGCCGGGTCATCTATCGCGTCGAAGGCGCAGTCGGCGGTGTAGTGGCCGCCGTCGGTAACGAAGGGTTGCTGGGGGTCGGCGGCGTCCATGCGTAGCCGGGGTTGGCAGCCTAAGGCGGAGAGGGCCTCGAGGGTCGCCTGCCAGCCGTAGGGGTCGACCTCGACGGGGACGGGCGCCCTGGTGCCTAGAGTGTCCACCGTCTTTGAGGCGTCGGCGACGAGGACGAGGCCCGTGGTGGAGGCTGCGGCGACTATCTTCTCGCGCAGGAGGGCGCCGCCGAGGCCCTTGACGGCGGCCAGGCCAGGCCCGATCTCGTCGGCGCCGTCCAGGGTGATCGTGGGCCTGGCCTCCGCGAGGGAGACGGTGGGGACGCCGACCTCACGCGCGAGGGCGGCCGTGCTCTCGGAGGTCGGGATGCCGCGCACTTCCCGTAGCCCCCCGCTCTCTAGTAGCTCGCCGATCCTGCGAACTACAAAGGCCGAGGTGGTGCCGGAGCCGAGGCCTACGGTGGCGCCGCTGTGGACGAAGCGCTCGACCGCCGCTTGGGCGGCGTCGCGCTTCTGGCCGTCGGCGTCGGTCATGCGGGGCCTCCTACGTGTCTTCCGGGCGGGCGGCTATGGTCACCTCGACCTCGCGCGGGTCCTCGTTAGGGGAGACGACGGTGAGGTTGAGCGTGTCGCCGGGGTCCGTGGCGTTGACGGCCTCTATGACGTCGTCGGAGGCGGTGACCTTCTCGCCGTCCACGGCGGTGATGACGTCGCCCTCGACGGGCACGCCCGGGACGGCCTCGATGTCCTCGGAGCCCCCGCCGCTGATGCCGGCCTTCGCGGCCGGGCCGTCGGGCGTCACGCTCTTGACGAGGGCGCCGTTGGCCGGGAGGCCGTACCGGTCCGAGAGCTCCTCCGGCGAGAGGCCCGTGTAGGCCGAGAGCTCGTCTATGCCGAACTGGAACATCTGCACCCCTATAAAGCCGTGGACGACCTCGCCGGTGGTTATGAGCTCCTCCACCACGCCCCTGACGGTGTCGATCGGCACGGCGAACCCGACGCCCTGGGCGACGCCCTGGCCTCCCGCCGAGGCGACCTGGGAGTTGATCCCGATGACCGTCCCGCGCGCGTCCAGGAGCGGCCCCCCGGAGTTGCCCGAGCTTATGGCCGCGTCCGTCTGGACGGCGTTGTCGATGGTGTAGCTGTTGGGCGCCTCGATCGGGCGCCCGAGCCCGCTCACGATGCCGGTGGTGACGCTGATGCCGACGTTGAGCGGGTTGCCTATGGCGATCACCGGGTCCCCCACCCCGAGCGACCCCGAATCCCCGAGCGTCAGCGGCCGGAGCAGGCTCTCCGGCGCGTCCACCCGGATGACCGCGACGTCCGTGGAAGGGTCCTCCCCCACGAGCTCGGCCGATTCTCTCTGGCCGCCGGCGAACCTCACCGAGATCTCCTCGGCCCCCTCCACGACGTGCTGGTTGGTGACGATGTGCCCCCCCTCGTCCAGGACGAACCCGGAGCCGCCGCCCGGACCGGTGTCCCGGGACGTCACGTCCACGCTCACCACCCCGGGGCCGTCCTCCCGGTACACGTCGCGCACGGAGAGCCCCTCCTCGCCGACGGCCGCCGACTCCGATGGCTCCCGTGGGGCGGGCGCCTGCTTTATGGTCACGTCTCCCGTGCCGCCGCCCGCGCCGGACCCGGCTTCCAGGGTGCTCCACATCCCGATCAGCAGGAAGAGCGCGGTGAGGAGCCCCCCGATGATCGCGGATACCAGTGCCGTCAATGCGGTCTTCAGAACAATTCCCTTCCGTAGACTGTCACGCCCGACCTAAAGGCTGTCGATCTTCCACTCGCCGTCCTCGTTGACGAGCGTCGCCGTGAGGCTCGGCCTGTCGGTACGGTTCGTGTGCTGGGCTACGGTGCTGAAAGAGACCGTGGCCGTGTCCCCCTGGACCCGGGCCGACGGCCCGCTGGTAAATTCTACGCTCTGCAGCGTCGCAAACTGGTCCGTCATGTTCTCGCGGAACCCCAACTCTTGCTGATACCTCGAAGACAGATAATTCCAACTGCTCTCGTAATTGGGACCGGCAGCCGTCTTGTAGAAGTCCCGTATCGTCTGCGCGGCGGCCTGCTCGGGGGAGTCGTTCTGCTCCTGCTGTCCGTCCTCCTCGGACCCGTTATCCGAAGGCGCGGGAGCTCCCTCCGGGTTCGCGGCGTCCTGGGTGGTCGGCTCCGGCGTGTTCGCGGCTGCGCCACCGCCGCCGTCGCCCTGAGATCCCTGGTCGTCACCGCCGCCTTCCCTGTTCGAGCTTCCGGCCACGGCCTGTCTGTTGGGAGGGTCGTTCTGTTGCGCGGAGCCCCCGTCCCCGCCGAGGAGGCTCGGCAGGGCGATGGCCCCGATCATGGCGAGCACGGCCACGAGCGCGAGGGCGGCGAGCACGCCGCGCCCCCGGCGCGACGTCTGGCCCGCCGAGGAGGCGACCGTCGGGGCCGGCCGGACGCGCCGCGGTTTGCGGGACCTCGCTTGCCTGGGCTCCGGTTCGGGCCCGGCCGGGGCCGTCTCGGGGACGACGGCTGCCGTCGGCGAGACCTCCCCGAAGCGTCTCTGGGCCTCTTCGGCGCTCGGGCGGTCTTCTGCGTTCTTGGCGAGGCAGGCCAGGATCAGGTCCTCCATCTCGTCCCCGACGTCGAGGCCGGCCTCGCGCCGCTTGAGGGGCGGCGGGGGCTTGGAGACGTGCTGGCTGGCGACCTCTATCGGCGTCCCCGTGAAGGGCGGCTCCCCGGCCGCCGCCTGGTAGAGGGTGGTCCCCAACGAATAGACGTCGCTCTTGGGCGTCACCTTGTGCCCCTGGAGCTGCTCGGGGGAGGAGTAGAGGGCGGTGCCCAGGTAGGCGCCGGTCCTGGTGGCCTGGGTGGTGTCCAGGGCGCGGGCTATGCCGAAGTCCGAGACCTTTGCCCGGCCCTTCTCATCGAGCAGGATATTGTGGGGCTTTATGTCCCGGTGGACGACGCCGCGGCCGTGGGCGTGGGCCAGGCCCGAGCAGACCTCCTCCCCGATCCTGGCGAGCTCCGCGTCGCCCAGCCTGCCCCTCGCGTCGATCAGCTCCTTCAGGTCGCCGCCCGGGAGGTACTCCATGACGATGTAGGAGACCTCCGAGCCCTCTAGGTCCCCCTCCCCCGCGTCGTAGACCTGGACGATGTTCGGGTGGGAGAGCCTGGCGGCCGTGCGCCCCTCCCGCCTGAAGCGGATGCCGATGTCCGAATCGCCGTGCATGGGCTTCAGGATCTTCACCGCCACGGGCCTGTCGAGGACCTCGTCGCGGCCCAGGTAGACGCGGGCCATGCCACCGGACCCCACCTCGCGTTCGAGCGTGAACCTGTCCGCAAGCCTCATCACGCGCGTGATTATAAGGGAATGCGCCAGAAGTGCCGAGGAAGCCATCAGCTATCAGCCTTCAGCTCTCCGTTCTCACTCACGACCGGCTCCCGACGGCTCTCGTGGCGAGATACGAAGAGCGGAAGCTCCTTCGCGAACGCCTCCGTCCGCCGACCCTCGAATCCCATCTTCTAGATGGAAGCTGACGGCGGACCGCTGAGAGCCTTTAGGCCGGCGTCCTGTTCTCGTCCTCCAGGCGGTCGAGCTTCCACTCGCCGTCCTCGTTCACGCAGACCCAGGTTCCCGAGAGGATCTCGGACCCCCACTCGTGGTCGAGCCTGGCCTCGAAGGCCACCCGCGCCGTCTCCCCGGACGCCGTCGCCTGCGGCACCGAGATGTACTCCATGTACTCGAACGTGTACAGGTCCTCCTGCTGGGCCCACTGCTCCTTCGAGCCTATCTCCTCCTGCAGCCGCCCGGAGAGCGCGGCCCACGTCGCGTCCACCCTCCGGTACGACTGGTCCACGTACATGTCGAAGACCGCCCTCTCTGCCTCCCTTAGCGG
>JAUJMB010000010.1:4930-22537 GCA_030447045.1 Rubrobacteraceae bacterium
GGTACGACTGGTCCACGTACATGTCGAAGACCGCCCTCTCTGCCTCCCTTAGCGGTGGCGCGGGCTCTGATTCATCGGCGCCCCCGCCGGAGGGGTCTTCGGCGGTCTCGCCGGAAGGACCTCCCCCGGGTTCCGCCCGGCCCTCCGCCCCGCGGCCCGTGTCAGAGACCCGGACTTGCCCCCCGTCGTTGGCGGTCTCGGTCGTTCCGCCGTCGGGACGGAGCACTGCCCAGGCGAGGGCGCCGGCTATGAGCAGGAGAAGGACCGCCCCGATCAGGGCCGCCATCAGCGTCCTCTGGCGCGAGCCCGACCGGAAGGTGCGCGTGGGCACGCTCACGGTCTTCTCCGGCGGCCCGTCGACGCCGCGCGACCCCATGCTCCCCAGCCTCTGCCGGAGCGCCCCCAAGCCCGAGGGGCCGGCGGAGCCCGAGATCCCGGGCGAGTTCGCCGATCTTTTCGCGCCGAGCCCGACCGGGAAGGCGTCCCCGCGCGCGCCCGACCTCTCCCGCAGCTTCTCGTGGACGCGCGATGCGTCCGGGCGTCCTTCTGGGTCCTTGGCGAGACAGTCGAGGATGAGCGCCTCCAGCCCGGCGCCCATCGAGGCGCCCCTCTCGCGCGGCGGGTCTGGAGTCTTGAGGATCTGCTGGTTGGCGACCTCTATCGGGGCCCCGGTGAAGGGCGGCCCGCCCGTGGCCGCGTGGTAGAGGGTGGCGCCCAAAGAGTAGACGTCGCTCTTGGGCGTGACCCTGTGGCCCTGGAGCTGCTCCGGGGAGGAGTAGGCGGCGGTGCCGAGGTAGGAGTTCGCGCGCGACTCCTGGGTGGTGTCCAGGGCGCGGGCTATGCCAAAGTCCGTGAGCTTGGGGTTGTCGCGCTCGTCCAGGAGTACGTTCTGGGGCTTGACGTCGCGGTGGACGATGCCGCGCTCGTGGGCGTGCGCAAGGGCCGCGGCGACGTCCGCGCCGAGGCGCGCGAGCATCGACTCGGGTAGGGCGCCGCGCCGGTCTATTAGCCCCCTGAGGTGCCCGCAGGGCACGTACTCCATGACGATGTAGGAGACCTCGTGCCCGCCCATAACGTCCTCGCCCGCGTCGTAGACGGGGACGATGTTCGGGTGGGAGAGCCTGGCGGCCGTGCGGCCCTCGCGGCGGAAGAGGGCGCCCGCCTCCTCGTCGTCCAGGTCCGGGTGCAGGATCTTGACGGCCACGGGCCGGTCTAGGACCTCGTCGCGGCCAAGGAAGACGCGGGACATTCCACCCGATCCGAGCTCCCTGACGAGCACGAACCTTCCCCCAAGGCGGTCCAAGCCGCCCTCGGGCGCGGGCGGGACTAGATGACCTCCCGGCCCATGGCGTCGGCGAAGGGGGAGAGCACGTCCTTGAGGCCCATCAGCGCCTCTATCGGGAGCGCCTGCTCCCCGTCGCACAGAGCCTCCTGCGGGTCGTGGTGGCTCTCGACCATCAGCCCGTCCGCCTCGGCGGCGACCGAGGCCTTGGAGAGCGGCACGACCAGGTCGCGGCGGCCCGCCGCATGGGAGGGGTCGACTATCACGGGCAGGTCCGTCAGGCGCTTCGCCACGATCACGGCGGAGAGGTCCAGCGTGAAGCGGGTGGCCGTCTCGAACGTGCGGATGCCCCGCTCGCAGAGCACCACGTTGTCCCCGCCCTCGGCCGTTACGTACTCGGCGGCCAGGATCCACTCCTGCACCGTCGCCGAGAGGCCGCGCTTGAGGAGGACGCCGTGGTCGGAGCCCGCGATGGCGGCGCCTACGCGCTTGAGCAGCGAGAAGTTCGCCATGTTGCGGGCGCCGATCTGGAGGATCTGGGCGTGCTCCATCACAAGGTCGATGTCGTAGGGGTCCATGATCTCGGTGACGACCTTCAGGCCCAGGTCGCCGGCGACCTCCGACATGATCTTCAGGCCCTCCTCGCCGAGGCCCTGGAAGGAGTAGGGGGAGGTGCGCGGCTTGAAGGCGCCGCCCCGGACGTACTCGAAGCCCGCGTCCTTCACCGCCCTGGCGGCGGCGACGAACTGGTCGTAGCTCTCGACCGTGCACGGTCCGGCGATCACCCTGAAGGTGCCCGGCCGGATCATGCCGTTCTTGGTCTTTACGTCGGTCTTTACGGTCTGGGAAACGTCCATGCTTACCTCTGAAACTCCCCGCGTTGGATCTCAAGGTCACGGATGCGGTGCAGGATCAGCTCGAAGATCTCCCGCATCGAGGAGTCGTAGATCGGCCCGGGGTTCTGCTCGACGACCCTGCGCAGGATCTCCTCCTCGCGCTTGGGGTCGAAGATGGGCACCCCGGCCTCGGCCTTTACACGGGCGAGGTCCTGGACGATCTGCGCCCGCTCGCTGAGCGCGCGGATCAGCTCCAGATCCACCTCGTCCACCCGCTCCCTGAGCTCCTGGACCTTCGCCTGTCTCTCCGCTTCCGTCATAGGCCCCGGATTGTATCAGGGCAGGTCTCAGGTATCAGCAGAACTGGAGGGAACCTAGTCCGTCGTGCCGGCGTTGTTGAAAGAACGCACCGAGAAGCCTAGTCTTTAGCGGCTGAGTCGGTCCACAACTATCTGAAAGCTGATGCCTGACACCTGATGCCTGTACCCTTCCGTTCCGAACTCGATTCGCTGAAAACCTACGTCCCCCCGAAGTCCTGGCGGATGGCCGCCGAGGGCAGGGCGGACGACTACGCGAAGCTGACCTCCAACGAGCTCGCCTTCGGGCCGCTTCCCGAAGCGGAGGCCGCGCTCGCCGAGGTGCTGCCCCGCGCCAACCGCTACCCCGACAGCCACGTCTCCCGCCTCAGGCAGGTCGTAGCCGACGCGAACCCCGGGACGGAGACCGCCAACGTCCTCGTCGGCAACGGCTCGAGCGAGGTGCTGCTGAACGCGCTCCAGCTTCTGCCGGCGGGCGGCGAGGTCGTCTACCCCTGGCCCTCGTTCAGCCTCTACCCGATGCTCTGCGCCGTCCTCGGGATGGACGCGCGACCCGTCCCCCTGACGGCGTCGGACGGGGTTCCCGCCGGCATCCCGGCGGACGGCGTACTCTCGGCCGTAACAGACCGGACGCGGGCCGTGATCCTGTGCAACCCCAACAACCCGAGCGGGGCCTACCTGACGCTGGAGGAGGTGCGCCATTTCGCGGAAGCGTTGCCCGGGCACGTGCTCCTGATCCTGGACGAGGCCTACGTCGAGTTCGTGGACGACCCCACGCATAGCAACTCCCACGCGCTCGCCCTCGAGCGGGAGAACGTCGTCGTGGCCCGCACGTTCTCCAAGGCCCACGGGCTGGCGGGCCTCAGGTGCGGGTACGGGATCTCCTCTCGCAGGATCTCGGACTACGCCGAGAGGGTCCGCTTCCCGGTCTCCGTGAACCTGGCGGCCCAGGTCGCGGCCACGGCCTCGATGCTGGCTGAAGAGAAGGTCAGGGAGCGCGCCCGCTTCGTCGTGGGGGAACGCGCGAGGCTGCGGCGGGCCTTCGGCGAGGCCGGCGTGGACTCCCTCCCCTCGCAGGGGAACTTCGTGATGGTCCGCTTCGGGGCCGAGGAGTTCGAGAGGTCGGGCATCCTCGTCAGGGAGGGCGGCGCCTTGGGCTACCCGGGGTGGAGCCGGGTGACGGTCGGCAACGCGGAGGAGAACGACCGGGTCGTGGAGGCCGTCGGCGCTGCCGCCCTCAGCGGCGGGAGGGGCGTTTGAGTCGCCTGCTCGGCATCGTCGGGGTCGGCCTGATCGGGGGCTCCGTCGGCCTCGCGGCCCGCAAGTCAGGCTGGCAGGTAGTCGGCGTGGACCGCCCCGAGGTGCTGGATAAGGCCGAGGAGCTGGGCGCGGTCGACCGCGGCTCCACGATCAAGGAGGTAAGGGCGGCCGACCTCGTCGTGCTCGCCGCCCCCATCTCGAAGGTGACCTCGCTCCTCTCCGAGCTCGCCCCCACCGACGCCCTCGTCACCGACGTCGCCAGCGCCAAAGGTGCCATAGTGCGGGCGGCGGAGCGGGAGAACCTGCGCTTCGTCGGCGGCCACCCGATGGCCGGGAGCCAGCTCGCCGGCGTCGCCCACGCGAAGGCCGAACTCTTCCACGGCGCCCGCTACTTCCTCACGACCACGGAGAGGACCGACCCCGACGACTACCGGGAGGTCTCGGGCTTCGTGCGTGAACTCGGCGCGGTACCAACGGCCGTGGACCCCGAGAAACACGACCTCCTGATGGCAGCCCTCTCGCACCTGCCCCACCTCATGGCCGCCGCCCTCCTGAAGGTGGCCTCGGACATCTCGCCGGAAGCGTTGTCCTTCGCAGGCCCCTCCTTTCGGGACCTGACGCGGGTCGGGGCGTCGAACCCCGCGCTCTGGTCGGATATTCTGGCCGAGAATGCGCCGGCCCTGGGCGAAGCGTTGGCACATTTCGCGGGGGCGATGGCGCAGCTTGGGAGCGAGATCCAGGACCGCAAGGCCATCGAGGGGCGCTTCCTGGCCGCCCGCGAGGCCTACGACGCCCTCGGCGGCATCCTGGTCGAGAAGAGCGGCGAGAACGCCGACGTCGCCATCCCCGTGGAGAACCGCCCCGGCGTCTTCGCCGAGGTCACCACCCTCATGGGCTCCAACAACATCAACATCCTCGACCTCTACGTCCGCCACTCCAACACCGAGAGGGCGGCCCTCGTCCTCACCCTGGACGCGAAGGCGGCGCCGACCGCCCGAGAGATCCTCCGCTCCGCGGGCTTCGGCGCGGAGATTCAGGGCTAGGGGATCGCCTACAGCGTTCCGGTAGGACGCCCCGGCGAGGCGTCTCTACGGGGCCGGATCGCGCGCGGCATCAGGAACTGCTCATGCGCCGGGCCGTCTCCTCGAAGAGCGCGTCGCACTCGGTCTCCATCACACCGCCCGTAGCCGCGAACCCGCCGAAGGACGAACGGCCGGCCACCTCTTCGCAGGGGAGGTCTATGTGCGGGAGGCCGAGGCGTTTCAGGGTGCCTATGGAGGTGCCGTAGACGACGCTCGGGATGCCGCTCCAGAGGATCGCGCCGGAGCACATCGGGCAGGGCTCGGCGGTCGTGTAGAGGACGAGGTTCGAGGTGTCCACGTCAGGCCGACCGTCGAAAAGGCTCATCACCGCCGCCGTCTCGCCGTGCAGGATGGGGCTCTTCTCGGCGTCGTTGAGGCCCTCGGCCAGGATCTCACCGGTCTCCCCGTCCGCGATGACGCAGCCGAAGGGCGCGTCGGGGTCGCCGCGCGCTATCTCTACCGCCCGCCGCATGTAACGCTCGTGGTCCACGTCTCCCTCCTCTGGATACGCTGCCGGATGTCCCCCGTAAACCGGTTACCGGCCGAGCAGGTGCCGGAGCGCCCCTTCGAGTTGCGGGTGGCGGAACGCGTAGCCCGTGTCCTGTAGCCTCGCGGGCCGCATGCGCTGGCTCGCGAGCAGGAGCGCGTCGGCCACCTCGCCGAGCATGATCCTCGCGGCCGGGGCCGGGAGCGGCAGGACCGTGGGACGTCCCAACACCTTTCCGAGAACCTTGGTGTACTCCGCGTTGGTCATCGGGTTGGGAGAGCCGACGTTGACGGGTCCCTCGACGCCCTCGTTGGTGAGGGCGTGGACGGTGGAGCCGACCACATCGTCGAGGGCGACCCAGCTCCACCACTGCCGGCCGCTACCTATCTTTCCCCCGCCACCGAGCTTGAAGATAGGTAGCGTGGTGCCCAGAGCACCGCCCTCGGGGGTGAGCACGATCCCGAGGCGCGGGTGAACGACCCGGATGCCGGCCCGACGCGCCGGCTCCGCCGCGGCCTCCCACTCGCGGCACACCCTTGCGAGAAAGTCCTCGCCGGGGCCGCTCTCCTCTGTCAGGACCTCGTCGCCGCGGTCCCCGTAGTAGCCGACGGCCGAGGTCGAGACCATGACCTTCGGCGGCGCGGATAGCGCTGCGATCCTCTCCGCGAGCAGCCGCGTGCCCTGCACCCTGCTGTCGAGGATGCGCCGTTTCTTATCCGGGCTCCAGCGTCCCTGGGCGATGCTCTCGCCGGCGAGGTGGACCACCGCCTCCGTGCCCTCGAGGTCGCCGTCGATGGTGCCGGCGGAGGGGTCCCAGCGGACGGTGTCGGCCCCCGATCCGGAGCGGCTCAGGCGGGTGACGGTGTGGCCGTTGGCCTCGAGTTCCGGGACGAGCGCGGAGCCGATGAGGCCCGTAGCGCCGCTGATCAGAACGTTCATCTCTCTCCTCCGCTGGCCGCCACCTCTCTCCACATGGTAGCGCGCCGGCGGATCCCGCGGCGTGTCAGCCCTCTCGCCGGGCTAGAGGCGGCCGGCCATCGGCCCTTCGATCTTGCCGAGACCCAGAGCCGAAGGCCGAGGCGTCCCGAAACCTAGTCATCCGATCTTCAGGAGCGGTTTTTCCCCTTCCCGCCGTCGCGGCGGAAGTGCCGCAGGAGGAGAAACAACGCCACAGCTACGGTGGCCACGACGAGCACCACGTCGGAGTACGAGCCCATCCACCCCGACACCGCCTGCCAGTTCGCCCCGAGGACGACGCCGGCCCCGATGAGGACCGAGTTCCACAGCGCCGACCCGAGGGTCGTCAGTAAGACGAACCGCAGCACCGGCATCTCCATGGTGCCGGCCGGGATGGACACGATGCTCCGCGCCACGGGGACGACCCGCGCGAAGAGCACGACCCAGTCCCCGTAGCGCCGGAACCAGCCTTCGGCCTGCCCGAGGGCCTTCTCGTCCACCCGCAGCCACCGCCCGTAGCGCAAGACGAGCCTGCGTCCCCCCCACCGCCCCAGCCCGTACAGCACGAGCGCGCCGGCGACGCTGCCGAAGGTGGCCGCGAAGATGGCGCCCCACAGGCTCAGATCCCCCCGGCCGACGAGGAACCCCGCGAGCGGCAGGACGACCTCGGACGGTATCGGGGGAAAGAGGTTCTCCGCGATCAGGAGCAGCGCGAGCCCCAGGTAGCCGAGCGCCCCGATCACATCCAGAACCAACTGCCCTACGTCGCCAAGCACGAAACCCCCGCGAAGACCGGACGGCACCTACCAAAGCACCCGTCCTCCGACACCAACACTGGTACCCACCGACGCCCGAAAAGTTTCGCCGCGCCGCCGGCCGTGACCCCCGCGAGTGTAAACTGCCGGGGCCGTGCGCACCTACTCCCACGCCGTCCTCACCTACCGCGCCCTCCGCCGCCTCGGCGCCCCAACCGCGACCGTAGCCTCCCTCGGCGCCGTCCTCCCGGACCTGCCGGCCATCGCCGGCGCGGCCTGGCTCGCCGCGAACCGACTCGGGGGTTTCTCCCGCAAGGAGTTCGAGACGGAGGTCTGCGGCCGCAGGGTCTTCGCCGGGCCGGACGCGGCGCTTCACTCGGCCCTGCCCGTCGCGATGGCGGCGCTGGGCACCTCCCTGTTTCTCAGACGGGGGAACACGCGGGACGCCCTGCTCCCCTTCCTGCTCGGCTGGGCCGGCCACGTCGCCGCGGACGCCCTCACGCACGGTAGCGACGCCCGCCCGCTCCTCTGGCCCGTCTCGGGCTACCGCTTCGAGAGCCCGCTCTCCTACCGCGAACGCGACCGCCACGCCCTCCCCTTCACCGTCGCCGAACACGCGGCGGTCCTCGCCGCCGCCCGCCAGTTCATCACCGGCATCGCCCGCACGCCCCACCGCTAGCCCCGGGCTGCCCCAGAGCCCGCCCCCACAGGGGCGCGTACGCATACCGCCCCGATCCCGCGAAACGCCGCCATCCCACCCACTTGACATCCTCATAACCTCCATATACCATCCATATGGATGTTCAATGGATGTGCGGTGGAATCCGAGGATCGGATAGGATGAGCGAGACGGAGAAGATCACGATCAACCTGGGGCTGGTGGATCTGGGGCAGGTGGACCTGCTGGTGCAGGAGGGCTTCTACTCGAACCGGACGGACTTTATCCGGACGGCGATCCGCAACCAGCTCTCCACGCACGCCGAGGTCGTCCGCCAGACGGTCGCCCGCAAGACGCTGGTACTGGGGCTCGAGCACTACACCCGACGGGACTTGGAGGCCGTCAGGGAGGCTGGGGAGACCCTGGAGATCAAGGTCCTGGGGCTCGCGAGCATCGACGAAGACGTCAGCCCCGAGCTCGCCCTGGAGACCATCGACTCGATAGTCGTGCTGGGCGCCCTCAGGGCGAGCCCGGCCGTAAAGTCGGCGCTGGCCGGCAGGATAAGTTCCTCTTAACAAGATCGGAGCAACAATGAACGAGAGCATGCAGGCCCGCATGGCCGAAGCCACGCGCTTGACGCAAGAAGGACGCCTCAACGAGGCGACCGCCCTCATCCAGGGCGCCCTCGGGAACAGCGGCCCGTCGACGGGCCCCAACCCCGGGGCCGACGGTTTCAACGTCCCCATAGACGTGACCTCCCGCCTCGTCGGGGGGACCCAGCAGGGCCCGGCGGCCCCCTGGCGGGGCGGAGGTTTGGGGCCCGACCTGTTCCAGGCCAACCCGAACCTGCTCTCCCGCGGCGTGCAGCACCCGCCAGGGAGCCCTTTCGCAAAGACCGCGGGGGCGGCGGGGGGCGCCGGGGACGACGAACACTTCTTCACGCGCTCGTACAGCGGTGCGGCCGGCGCGCGCTCTTACAAGCTCTACGTTCCGGAGGGCTACGATGGGGAGGCGGTGCCGCTCGTCGTGATGCTGCACGGCTGCACCCAGGACCCCGACGACTTCGCCGCAGGCACCCGCATGAACGCGCTCGCCGAGGAACACGGCTTCCTCGTTGCCTACCCGGCGCAGTCCGGCAGCGCCAACATGCAGAAGTGCTGGAACTGGTTCCAGGCCGCCGACCAGAGGCGCGGCCAGGGGGAGCCTTCCATCATCGCCGGGATCACGCAGCAAATCATAGAGGACTACGAGGTGGACGAGGGGCGGGTCTACGTCGCGGGGATGTCGGCGGGCGGGGCGATGGCCGCGGTCATGGGCGCCTGCTACCCCGACCTCTACGCCGCCGTCGGCGTCCACTCGGGGCTCGCCCCCGGCTCGGCCCACGACATGCCGTCGGCCTTCTCCGCCATGCGCCAGGGCAACCCCGGCGCCCCGATGCCGAAGGCCGGGTCGAACGGGCAGGCGGAGATACCGCCGACCGTGATCTTCCACGGCGACCGGGACGGGACCGTCCACCCCCGCAACGGCGACCGCCTGCTCGCCCACCTCACCGCCTCAGACGGGTCGTCCCTCAAGGTCTCGACGCGCCAGGGGCAGGTGCCGGACGGGCACGCCTTCACCAGGATCTCCTACCGCGACGCCGATGGGCGCTCCGTGGTCGAGCGCTGGAGCGTCCATGGCCTCGCCCACGCGTGGTCCGGCGGCGGCCGACCCGGCTCCTACACCGACCCCAAGGGCCCGGACGCCTCCGCCGAGATGGTCCGCTTCTTCCAGCAACACGCCCGCGAGAAGTAAGGGAGAGCCGTCAGCTTTCAGCGGTCAGCAAGAGCCGAGGTGGGGCCTCCCGAAGAACGGGAGACCCCACCTCGCTCTCCGCGCACAGGGCGGAGAAGTAACCGCCCGTCTCCGTCATCCCGACGAAAAGCTGACGGCTGTTAGGCTGCCATGAGCACCGCCGCTGCAACCGCCACCAGAAAGACCAGCCGCCTCGGTTCGTCTCCTCCCCGCCGAACCTTAACCGCCAGATCACCCCAGGCAGCATAGCGGCGGCAACGGTCGGCGCCGCACCCGCCGGTATTCTCCCGCTACTCTACCGGCGGGCGGCGCTCCAGGCTCCGGCGGCCCGCCTCGCCGTTCGGGGCGGCGATGCGGCGCGGCTTCTCTTCGGCCGGGCCGTCCTCGGCGGCCAGGCCTGCGCCGCCGGCGAGGGCGCCGATGGTGCCGGCGAGGTCCTGAATCTCTGAGGGGACGACGAAGAGCTTGCTCGCGGGGCCCTGGGCCATCTCCGGGAGGGCCTTCAGGTAGAGGTAGCGGAGCGACTCGGGTGAGAGGTCCGAGTTCTCCAGGCGCTCGAAGAGGGCGCCGGTCATCTCGATCTGGGCGGCCTGGACGTTGCGGTAGGCCGCGGCCTCGCCCTCGGCGCGCAGGACGGCCGCCTTCTGCTCGCCCTCGGCGCGCAGGATGGCGGATTCTCTCTCACCCTCGGACTTCAGGATCGCGGCCTGCTTGTCGCCCTCGGCGGTCAGGATGGCGGCGCGGCGGGTCCGCTCGGCCTGCATCTGCTTCTCCATCGCCTGCTGGATGTCCCTCGGCGGCGTGATCTCCTTGAGCTCGACCCTCGTCACGCGGATGCCCCACTTCTCCGTCACCTCGTCCAGGATCGCGCGGAGCTTGCCGTTGATCTCGTCGCGGGAGGTGAGGGTCTTGTCCAGGATCAGGTTGCCTATGACGTTCCTCAAGGTGGTCTGCGTGATCTGCTCCAGGGCGAGGTGGAAGTTGGCGACCTCGTACTCGGAAGCCCTGGCGTCCACCACCTGGTAGTAGACGACCGTGGAGATCTGCATCCCGACGTTGTCGTTGGTGATGACGGCCTGCGGCTGGAAGGCTATTACCTGCTCCCTGAGGTCCGTCTTCGGCAGCATCCGGTCGACCACCGGCACCACGAACGTGAGCCCGCTCTCCGCCGTCCTGTGGTAGCGCCCGAGGCGCTGCACTATCGCCACCCGGCTCTGCGGGATGATCCTGATGCTCCTCGCCGCCACCAAAAAGACGACGAACGCGAGTATTCCCAGCACGATAAGACCCGTCACAGCTCTCCTCCTTCGCCCTCGACCGGCTCGACCAGCGCGGTCAGCCCGTCCGTGTCCAGCACCCTCACCTTCACGCCCTTCCCTATACCGTCCCCCGAGTACATCGCCCGGGCCGTCCAGAACTCCCCGCTCCCGACCCGCACGGTCCCTTTTCCTCCCGCCTCTATGGTCTCGGTGACCACGGCGCTGGCCCCCGTGATGCCCCTGTGCCCCGCGTAAGGCTCCCCGCCCCTCAAAGAGAGCCGGTTCAAAAGCGCGGGCCGCAGCACCACCATGCTCAGGACGGTCGCGGCGATGAAACCTATCGCCTGCGCGACCAGCCCGAGCCCCGCGAAGGCCAGCGCGAGCGCCACCACGGCCCCGAGCGAGAAGAAAAGCAAGAAGAAAGATACCGAGAGGATCTCGCCGGCAAAGGCCAGCCCCGCAACCACAGCCCAGAAGATGATGTCCAGCTCCAGGATCCTCTCTCCCCCTCCCCGCAATTCTACACCACCCCGCCCGCGGACCGCGCCGTTCCACCTACAATACGGCCGTGCCGGAACACGACTTTAGCGCGGACCTTGGGCGGTACCTGGAGGGCGTGCCCGGCCTCTCCCACCGCGGCGTCGGCTTCCTCGCCAGGGGCGAGTACAGCCTGAACTACCTCGTGCGGGGGGACCCGGACCTCGTGGCCCGGCTCGTGACGGGCACCCAGATGGGCCTCCCGCTGAGAGAGCAGGCGTCCTACGAGCACCACGCCCTGGAGCTCCTCGCTCCCTCGGGCGTGACGCCGAGGCCGCATCACGTGGACCCGGACCCCGAGGGCCTCCCGTACCCCCTGATCCTGGAGGAGTACCTGCCGGGCCGCCCCCTCGACTACGCGACCGACCTCGCCGCCGCCGCCCGCTGCGTGGCGGCCGTCCACGCCCTCGGCGTCCCCGGAGATCACCACCTCCACGTTCACCCAGACCCGGCCCCCGCGATCCTCGAAGAGTCCCGCGGCCTCGCCGAACCCTACCTCTCCTGGACCGGCGCCCCGGAAGAGAGCAAGGCGGCCCTCCTCAAAGGCTTCGCCCGCATAGAAGGCTTCCTCGAAAGGGAGGGCCTGTTCGTGGGCGACGACCTCGCCATCGTCAACTACGACCTGAACACCCACAACTTCGTGGTGGACGAAGCCGACGGCGCGGCGAGGCTGCTCGACTGGGAGAAGGCCAGGATAGCCCCCCGCACCCAGGACCTCGCCCACTTCCTCCTCCCCACCACCACCCTCTGGCGCGACGCGTCCGCCGCGCTCCTGACGGAGGGGCAGGAGGAAGAGTTCGTGGGGGAGTACCTGGATCTCAACCCCGTCGAGGACAGGACCCTTTTCCGCGAGCGGCTCGAGGCGATGAAGACCATCGTCTCGTTGCGGGCCGTCTCGTGGTGCGCCTGGGCGTTGCAGGAGACGGCCAGGGCCGGGCGGCCCATCGCCAACGAGGAGACCCTGAACAGGAGCCGCCGGTACCTGGAGCCGGGTTTCCTCGAGGGCCTCTTCGAGACGTGACCGGGAACGGCCCGCAGGGGAGTTAAGCGAACCGTAAGAGAGACCCGGCAAACGCGGGGCGGGGCCGTGCTACGATCCCGGCGACCCGCCCGCGACGAGAGGAGAGTATGGCCCCCACCCGCGTTGTGCTCGACTGCGACACGGCGAACGAGGTGGACGACCAGTTCGCCATCGCCCACGCCCTCGGCCTGCCGGGGGGCGTCCTCGACGTGCGGGGCGTCATCTCCGTCCACAACACCATCGCCCACGGTCCGGGCTCCAGGGACATGTACCAGGACGAGGCCGAGCGGGTGGTGGGTTTGTGCGGGTCCGACGTGCCGTGCCTCACGGGGGCCGACCGCCCCATGAACGGTCGCGGCGAGCCGGCGCCGAGCGCGGGGCTGGAGTTCCTGATCGCCGAGGCCAGCCGGGGCCCGCTGACCGTGATCCTCACCGGACCGGCAACGGACGTCGCCTCGCTCTTCGTCGCGGAGCCAGACCTCAGGGAGAACGTCCGAGTGGTGTGGCTCGGGGGGTTCGGGGACACGGAGTCCTACGGGCGCCACAAGTTCCACGAGCTCAATGGCCGGGCGGACATCGCGGCCTGGCGCGTCCTGTTCGAGGAGGAGGTGGACCTCCTGCACGTCCCCGGCTGGCCGGCGCCGGCAAAGCTTCTGGTCAGGGCGGCCCCGTTCGCCGGGGAGGTGCGGGCCGTCGGCAACCCCGTCTCCTCGTACCTGGCCGAGATTCTGGAGCTGTGGGTGGCCGAGTACGGGGGACCCATCGATCCGGCAGGAGAGAAGATCCTCTGGGACGTGGCCTGCGTCGCCGCCGTCGCCCACCCGGAATCCGTGACGGTAGAGCGCCGGTCCCTCCCCACCATCGACGCCGCCGCGGCCCACGACTACTCGCTGCCGGGCCGCGAGGTCGAGACGGTGGTGGACCTGGACGAAGGGGCGGTGCTGCGGGGCATGGTGGAGGCGCTCGGGCGCCACCCCGGAGGGGCGCGGCCCTGATCCGCGCCCGTCCCTGCGGCGTAGACCGGTGCAGGTAAAACCGCCACAATACAGTCGTTCCCTGCCGGGTAGATCTGGAGACATATGCCCCCTCTGAGGCCGAAGAACCCCCTGCTCATCGCGCTGCTCACCCTTGCGACCCTCGCCCTCGCCTCATGCGGCGGGACCGCCGGCACGGGCCCATCTTCCGGAGAGAAGCGGCCCTTCTCGGAGCTGGAGAAGGCCGCCAGGGGGACCGAGGTCAACCTTGCCATGTACGGCGGGGACGAGGCGATCAACGCCTACGTCGACGACTACGTCATCCCCGAGCTGGAGAAGAGACACGGCATCGAGCTGAAGCGCACGCCGCTCGGGGACACCGCCGATGCGGTCAACAAGCTGCTCAACGAGAAGCAGGCCGGCAAGGACGAGGGCACGATAGACCTGGTCTGGATCAACGGCGAGAACTTCGCCACCGGGGCCGACGCGGACCTCTGGTACGGGCCGTGGGCCGAGAGGCTCCCGAACGCGAAGTTTATCGACTGGGAGAGCCCCTCCATCAACCGCGACTTCGGCTACCCGGTCGAGGGCCGCGAGGCCCCCTGGGGCAAGGCCCAGTTCGTGATGATCCACGACTCCGCCAAGGTGAAAAATCCGCCGAAGACGATGGACGAGCTCCAGGCCTGGACCGAAGAGAACCCGGGCCGCTTCGCCTACCCGGCCCCGCCGGACTTTACCGGCAACGCCTTTGTCGAGCAGGCCCTCTACGGCGTGACCGGGCAGGTCGACGCCTACCAGAAGCCCTTCGACGAGGACGTCTTCGAGGAGGAGTCCGGGGAGCTCTACGACTTTTTGGAGGAGATCGAACCGGACCTCTGGCGCGAGGGCGAGACGTACCCCGAGACCTCGGCGAAGCTCGACGAGCTCTACGCGGGCGGCGAGGTCTGGCTCACGATGAGCTACAACCCCCAACTCGCCCAGCGCCAGGTGGACAACGGGCTCTGGCCGGAGAGCACCCGCTCCTACGTGCTCGAAGGCGGCACCCTCAACAACACCCACTACCTCGCCATCCCCTTCAACGGCCCGAACAAGGCCGGCGCCCAGGTCGTCGCGAACTTTCTGGAGAGCCCCGAGGCCCAGAGGGAGAAGCAGGACCCGGGCGGCTGGGGCGACCTGACGGCCCTGAGCCTGGACCGGCTGCCGGAAGAGACGCGCGAGTCTTTCCCCGAGCCCGAGGGCAAGGCCACGCTCCCGACGAGCGTCCTGCAGCAGAACCGGGTGCCCGAGGCCCGCACGGAGTGGCTGCTGGCGCTCGAGGAGGGCTGGCAGGAAGAGGTCCTGGAGGACTAGCGGTTTGGGCGGACGGCTAAAGATAGCGCTGCTGCTGGCCCCGGCCGTCGGCGTGATCGGGGTCCTCTTCGTCGGCGGGCTCGGCGTCGCCCTCGTCCAATCCTTGGGCTACATGCCGGCCATCGGCATGACGGAGTGGAGCCTGGACGCCTACCGGCAGGTCCTCGCCGACGAGGACTTTTTGGACTCGCTGCTTCTGACCCTGTACGTCTCGGGGGTCTCGACGGGCCTCTCGACGGTGCTCGCGGTGCTGGTCGCGCTCGCGCTCAGGAGGTCGCGCGGGCGGCTCTCGGCCGTGGTGTTCCAGTTGCCGATCACCATCCCCCACCTCGTCGCCGCCGTGGGCATCGCGCTCGTCGTCGCCCAGACGGGGCTGGGCGCCAGGCTCGCGGCCGGGCTCGGCCTCGTGGGGGAGCCCAGGGACTTCCCGGCGCTGCTCTACGACAAGTACTCGGTCGGAATTATCCTTACCTACGTGTGGAAGGAGGTGCCGTTTATCGCGCTGGTGGTGCTGGCGTCGCTGCGGGGGGTGGCCTCTGATCTCGAGGACGTGGCCCGCACGCTCGGGGCCGGGGCGTGGCAGCGGTTCTGGTACGTGGTCTTTCCCGTGATCTCGCCCTCCGTGGTGGCCGCGAGCCTGCTGGTCTTCGCCTTCACCTTCGGGGCCTTCGAGGTGCCATACCTCCTGGGCAAGTCCTACCCGACGATGCTCCCCGTCATGGCGTACAACGAGTACAGGGAGATCGACCTCGCGGCGAGGCCGGCGGCGATGGCGATAAACGTCCTCATCGCCCTGATCACCGGCACGGCCGCCGCCCTGTACCTGCGCCTGGCCAGGGACCTCGGGGGACGCCGTGGGTAAAGGCATCGGCCGGTCGGACGCGGCGCTGGCCCTCGTGGCGGCGCTGGTTGCCCTCCCCTTCGTGCCGCTCGTCCTGTGGGCCTTCGCCGGGGAGTGGCGGTTCCCCGACCTGCTGCCGACGGCGTGGTCGCTGCGCGGGATGGGCCACCTCTTCGAGCCGGGCGGCGGGGTGCTCGAATCGGCGCTCAACAGCCTGATCATCGGGGCGGCGACGGCGGCGGCCTCGATCGCGGTCGGGATGCCGGCAGGGATGGCCATAGGCGGCTACGAATGGCGGTTCAAGGGGCTCGTGATCTTCTTCGTCCTGCTCCCCATCATGGTGCCCCCGCTCGCCTCGACGATGGGCCTCCACGTCACCTTTATCCGGCTAGGACTTGCGGACACGCTCCCCGGCGTCTTCCTCGTGCACCTGGTACCTACGGTGCCCTACACCGCCCTCATCCTGGCCGGCGTCTTCGCCGAGAGGACGGGCGAGCTGGAGGAGGCCGCCCGCACTTTGGGCGCCAACCCGTGGCAGGCTTTCGTGCGGATCACCCTGCCCGGCGTCCTGCCGGGGGTGGCGGTGGCGGGGCTCTTCGCGTTTCTCATCTCCTGGGGCCAGTACGTGCTTACCGTCCTGATCGGGGGCGGCAACGTCGTCACCCTCCCGATGCTCCTCTTCTCGGCGGCCTCGGGCAACGACCCCGTCATTACCTCGGCCCTGGCCCTCGCCTTCGCCCTGCCGGCGATCCTCGCCCTCGTCCTCGCCCTGCGCGTCCTGAAGCCGGGCCAGAGGACGAACATTATCGGGCCGGGCAAGGTCTAGTGGGCGCCCGCCTGGAGATGGAGAACGTCTCCTACCGCTACGGCGGGGACGCCCCGGCCCTGGAGGGCCTGAGCCTCGCGGTCGAGCCCGGGGAGCTCGTCGCCCTGCTCGGCCCCTCCGGGTGCGGCAAGACCACGGCGCTCAAGGTCGTGGCGGGCCTCCTGCGCCCGACCTCGGGCGACGTGCGGGTCGGGGGCCGCTCCGTGGTCGGCACCCCGCCCGAGAGGCGCGAGGCGGCGATGGTCTTCCAGAGGCCGCTCCTCTTCCCCCACATGAGCGTCGCCCGCAACGTCGGCTTCGGCCTGAAGATGCGCGGCGCGCCTAAAGACGAGACCGGCGGCAAGGTCCGCGAGGCCCTGCGGCGCGTGCGGATGGAGGGCTTCGCCGACCGCGCGCCCGAGGAGCTCTCCGGCGGCCAGCAGCAGCGGGTGGCCTTAGCCCGGGCCCTCGTTACCGAACCAAGGCTCCTGCTCCTCGACGAGCCCTTCAGCGCGCTCGACGCCAATTTGAGGGAGGAGATGCGCGACCTCGTCCTGCGCCTCCAGCGCGAGGGCGGCCACACCACCGTCTTTGTCACCCACGACCAGGAGGAGGCCGTCGTCCTCGCCGACCGCATAGCCCTCGTCTTCGACGGCCGCCTCCAGATGTACGACGAGCCGCAGGCCTTCTACGACCGACCCGCCACCCGCGAGGTCGCCCGCTTCTTCGGCGCGACCAACTTTATACAGGGTCGCGCGGAGGACGGATCCGTCAGCACTCCCTTCGGCGCCCTCAGGCTAGAGGCCGCGGCGCCCCCCGGCGCCGTCACCCTCACCATCAGGCCCGAGGCCGTCCGCCTCGAAGGCGGCGAGAACTCCTTTGCCGCGTGCGTTGCCTCGGCTGCGTACCTCGGCACGCAGGTCCACTACGAGCTGCGCACCACGGAGACGACTTTGCGCGCCGCCCTGCCCCCGCACGTCCGGCTCGCGGTGGGCGACGAGGTCACGGCCCGGCTCCCCGCCGAGTCGTTGTGGGCTCTGGGGGCTTGATCTAGCCTTCGGGTTTCAAAACCCGATCGTGATAACCGCCGCAAGGAAGATAGGGGGCGGCGGGAAAAGGAAGCCCCGGACGCGCCCCGCACCCGATGGCGCCGAAGATGAGCCCACCGGCGAACGCCCGAGCGACGGCGAATATTCAAGACCTCGGCATGCGGGCTTCGGAGAACGCCCCTTCCGCATACTCGGGTGAACACACCGCTTTTCCGGGCCCCAGGTTACAGGACGGCATCGCCCCGATAACGGTTCGGCATCGCCCCGATAACGGTTCTGCATCACCCCCCCGATATCACTCATTTGCGTGATGGCGCGCCTTTCCTGGGGGGCGAAACTCGTC
>JAUJMB010000369.1 GCA_030447045.1 Rubrobacteraceae bacterium
GAGGCGACCTCCTCGGCCCGCGCGAGCCTCTCCAGGTTCCGCTCCATCTCGAAGGCCCACACCGCCAGCTTGTGCCCGAGAACCATCGGCTCCGCGTGGATCCCGTGCGTCCTGCCCACCATCACCGTGTTCCGGTGCCCCAGCGCCATCTCCGTCAAGAGCAGCGTTAGCCCTCTGGCCTCGTCCCGGATCAGGCCGAGCGCGTCCCGAAGCTGCAGCGCCCCCGCCGTGTCCAAGACATCCGAGCTCGTCAGCCCGAAGTGGAAGTGGCGGGCGACGTCCCCGGCGTTCTCCGCGACGTTCGTCACGAAGGCTATGACGTCGTGGTTCGTCTCCGCCTCGATCTCGTGGATACGCTCCACGGAGAAGTCCGCCTTCTCGGCCAGTTCTTCGACCTCGTCCGGTGGGATCTCCCCGAGCTCGGCCCGTGCGCGGCAGACGGCAATCTCTACCTTTAGCCAGGCGCGGTACTTGGCCTCTTCGGTCCAGACGTTGCCGATCTCCGGCAGGGTGTAGCGTTCGATCAAGTTCCGACCTCCGGGGCGGCGCGGCCGTAGCACGGCCCCTGACCGGTTCTATCCGCGAGCGCTACGATGCCTCCAGCCTCTCCGCCAACTCGGCGTCGGACAGGGCCAGGATCTGCGCCGCCAGCACGGCCGCGTTCGCGGCCCCGTTGACGGCGACGGTCGCCACGGGGGCGCCTTCTGGCATCTGGACGGTTGCGAGCAGGGCGTCGAAGCCGCCGAGCGTTCCGCTGGCTATGGGGACGCCGATCACGGGCAGGTTGGTGCGGGATGCGACGGCGCCCGCGAGGTGGGCGGACATGCCGGCGGCGCAGATGATGACCTTCAGGCCCCGCTCGCGGGCGGTGCCGGCGTACTCGGAGACGGACTCGGGGTTCGCGTGGACGTCCCTTACCTCGACCTCGTGGGCGATGCCGTAATCCTCCAGGCGCGCGGTGCAGCCTTCGAGGACGGGGAGGTCGGCTTCGGCGCCGACGAGGATGCCGACCGGGGGGTTCAGAAGTCCTCCAAGTCAATGGCTTCGAGGGCGATGTCCGTGCGGTAGTGCATGCCCTCGAAGTGGATCTGCTCGACCGCAGCATAAGCCCGCGCCCGCGCCTCGATGATGGAGGGGCCGGTGCCGACCACGTTGAGGACGCGCCCCCCCGCGGTGAGGAACCGCCCGTCCTCCTCTTCGGTGGCCGCGTGGTAGACGTAGACGCCCGCCGGGATGTTCTCCAGGCCCGAGATATCGTCCCCCGAGTGAGACGAATCGGGGTACCCTTCGGAGGCGAGCACGACGCAGACGGTCTTGTCCGCCGACCAGACGAGCTCGCGGCCGGCGAGGTCCTCTTCTTCGGCGGCGATCATGATCTCCAGCAGGTCGGATCCGAGGCGCGGAAGTATCACCTGGGTCTCGGGGTCCCCGAAGCGGCAGTTGAACTCCAAGGCCTTCGGCCCGGTCTCGGTGACCATGACGCCGGCGTAGAGCAGGCCCGTGTAGGGCGCCCCTATAAGTGACAAATGGTGGATGGTGGGGCGGATGATGTCCTCCAGGATGGCCGCGTAGGTGGCCGGCTCCATCCACATGATCGGGGAGTAGGCCCCCATTCCCCCGGTGTTCGGTCCCTCGTCCTCGTCGTAAGCCCGCTTGTAGTCCTGGGCCGGGAGGAACGGCAGGATCTCGCGCCCGTCCGTGACGACGAAGATGGATGCCTCCCTTCCTTCGAGGCACTCCTCTATGACGATCCGCTCCCCGGCGGCCCCGAACTTGCCGGCGAACGAGGCCCTCACGGCCTCCTCGGCCTCGTCGCGGTTGTGGGCGATGGTGACGCCCTTGCCCGAGGCGGCGCCGTCGGCCTTCACGACAACCGGGAAGTCGCGGCGGGTGGAGAGGTAGGCCAGCGCCGCCGCCTCGCGGTCAAAGGCCTCGAAGTCCGCGGAGGGGACGCCGGCCTGGCGCATGAGCTCCTTGGCGAAGACCTTGGAGCCCTCGATGCGGGCGGCGG
>JAUJMB010000370.1 GCA_030447045.1 Rubrobacteraceae bacterium
CTACGTGCGCGCCGTGCAGCGGGCCGGCGGCAGGCCCGTCCTGCTCCCGCCCGACCCGGAGGACGCGAGGGACCCTGGTGGGCTGCTAGATCTGCTTGACGCCCTGATCCTCACCGGCGGCGCCGGCGACCTCGACCCCGACCTCTACGGCCAGGAGCCGCACCCCGAGACAGGCCCGGTGCAGCACGAGCGCGACGCCTACGAGCTCGCCCTGGTCCGCGCCGCGATAGGCCGTAGGATGCCCACCCTGGGAATCTGCCGCGGGATGCACGTCCTGAACGTCGCCTACGGCGGCGGCCTCGTGCAGCACCTCCCAGAGGTGCTCGGCCACGAGGAGCACCGCCACACCCCGGGCACCTTCGCCGACCACGAGGTGGTGCTGGAGGCCGGATCTCTCGCCGCCCGCGCCGCCGGGTCGGAGAGATCGCCCGTCAAGTCGCACCACCACCAGGGGATAAAGGAGGTGGGGGAGGGACTGGTCGTAACCGGCCGGTCGGAAGACGACGCCGTCGAGGCCATCGAGGACCCTTCGTGCCCGTTCGTGCTCGGCGTGCTCTGGCATCCAGAAGAAGACGAGAAGAGCCAACTCATCCAGGCCCTAGTTTCGGAGGTATCGTAGTTGCTGGAGATCCTGAACCCCGCCACCGAAGAGGTGGTCGAGCGCATCGAGCCCGCCACCGCGGAGGACGCGGACGCCGCGGTAGCCCGCGCCAAGAAGGCCTTCCCCGCGTGGCGCGACGTCGCGCCCGCTGACCGCTCCCGCCTCCTGCGCCGCCTCGCCGACGCTCTAGAGGCAGAGAGGGAGAACCTGGCGCAGATCGAATCCAGGGACACCGGCAAGCCCATAAACGACGCCCGCGGCGAGATGGGGATGGTGGCCGACACCTTCCACTACTACGCCGGGATGCCAGAGAGGCTGCTCGGCGACACGATCCCCGTCTCCGGGGGCGTCGACGTCACCTTCCGGGAGCCGCTCGGGGTGGTCGGCCTGATCGTGCCATGGAACTTCCCGCTCACCATCGCGAGTTGGAAGATGGCCCCGGCCCTGGCCGCCGGCAACACCATAGTCCTCAAGCCCGCCGAGCTCACCCCGCTCACGGCGCTCGAGTTCGAGCGCATAGCGCGCGAGGCCGGCATCCCCGAGGGCGTCGTCAATGTCCTCGTCGGCCCCGGCAGCGTGGTGGGCCAGCGCCTCGTCGAGCACGAGGACGTGGCGAAGGTCGCGTTCACGGGCTCGACGGCCGTTGGGCGTGGGATCATGGCCGGCGCCTCCGGCACCATAAAGCGCGTAACCCTGGAATTGGGCGGCAAGTCCGCCAACGTGGTCTTCGCCGACGCCGACCTCGAGAGGGCAGCGGCCTCCGCCCCTGGCGCCGTCTTCGGCAACGCCGGCCAGGACTGCTGCGCCCGCTCCCGCATCCTCGTCCAGAAGGACGTCTTCGACGAGTTCCTCGACAGGATGAAGCCAGCCGTCGAAGGTCTCCGCGTCGGGGACCCGCTCGACGAGGAGACGGAGATGGGCCCGCTCATAAGCGCCGACCACCGCGAGAGGGTCGCCGCCTACGTGCCGGGAGACGCGCCCGTGGCCTTCAGGGGCGACGCCCCCGGGGGATCGGGCTTCTGGTTCCCGCCGACCGTGCTCGCGCCGGTTTCGAACGGGGACAAGGCTGCCCAGGAGGAGATCTTCGGCCCCGTGGTCGCCGTGATCCCGTTCAGCGACGAGGACGACGCCGTCCGGCAGGCGAACGACACCCCCTACGGCCTCTCCGGCTCCGTCTGGACCGAGAACGGCGCGAAGGCCCTGCGCGTGGCGCGGCGCATCGAGACCGGCGTCCTCTCCATCAACTCCAACACCTCCGTTCGCGTCGCCACCCCGTTCGGCGGCTTCAAGCAGTCCGGGGTCGGACGCGAGCTGGGCCCGCACGCCCTCGACCACTACACCGAGGTCAAGAACGTCTTTATCTCGACGGAGGGGAACTAGCATGCCCGGTCGCCTGGAGAACAAGGT
>JAUJMB010000371.1 GCA_030447045.1 Rubrobacteraceae bacterium
TCATCGCCGAGCGGTAGCCGGTCATGCCGCTGCGCTTGGAGAGGGAGCAGAAGGCCAGGGTCCGCTCCTTCGTTACCTCCAGGATGGAGGGCGGCGGCTCACCGGAGTAGAGGTCGTTGTAGCACTCGTCGGAGAAGAGGAGTATGTCGTGCTCGCGGCAGAAGGCGGCGACCCCTTCGAGGTATTCGTAGTTCGCCTTGGCACCCGTAGGGTTGTGGGGGTAGTTGATCCAGAGTATCCGGGTCCTCTCGGGGTCCACGGCCTCCGTTGGGAGCAAGAACTTGTTTGCCTCTCTCAACTCTACCGGCCGCGCCTCGCCGCCGGCGAAGAGCGTCCCGCGCTCGTAGACCGGGTATCCGGGCGTGCCGTAGGCGACGCCGCGCCTGGCGTGCGAGGGGTGCAAGAAGGCGAGCGGGGCGTGGAAGATGGCCTCCTTGGAGCCCGTAGCGGGCAGGACCTCCTTCTCGGGGTCGAGCGCCACGCCGTGGCGGCGGCCCATCCAGCCAGCGAAGGCCTCTCGTAGCCCCCTCTTGCCGGTCGTCGCGGGGTAGCGGCTGGTCTCGGGGACGCCTTGCTTCAAGGCTTGGCGGATGAGCGCGTCGGTAGGCTCCCGGGGGTCGCCGGTGCCGAAATCGAAGGTCTCTTCGCCCCTGCTTTCAAGCTCCCTGCGGCGTTCGTCGAGGCGCAGGAGCGGGTAGGCGCCCTGGCGTTCAAGAACGGGGTTCAGCAGCAGGGGGGGCGGCCCTGCGGAAGGCGGTATCTCTTCTGCGGGGCGTGTCGCGCGGGGCTTCGGCACGGGGTATATTCCCCCTACGGTTCCGGTAACAGGAGCGAAAAATATAGCACTTCCACGGCGGAGCGAGGAGGAGGGTCTTGGACGACTTCTACTACGAGGGGGGCGGCCTCCGCTGCGAGGGTGTGGCGCTCGACGAGATCGCCCGTGAGGCCGGCACACCGACCTACGTCTACAGCCACGCCGCGATACAGAGGGCCTACCAGGAGCTCGACGAGGCCTTCTCGGGCCTCGACCACCTTGTCTGCTACGCGGTCAAGGCAAACGGGAACCTCGCCGTGCTGCGCGCGCTGGCGTCGCTTGGGGCCGGAGCCGACATAGTCTCCGGCGGGGAGCTCTACCGGACGATGCGGGCCGGGTTCGACCCGAAGAAGGTGGTCTTCGCCGGAGTTGGTAAGACGGAGCAGGAGCTGATGGCGGGGCTCGGGGAGCGCATCCTGCTCTTCAACGTCGAGTCGGCCTCCGAGCTCGAGCGGCTCGAGCAGCTCGCCGCCCGGTTCGGGAAGCGGGCCCGCGTCTCGTTGCGCATAAACCCCGACGTGGACGCCGGCAGCCACGACCACATCACGACCGGCAGGGAGCGGGACAAGTTCGGCATCCCGGTGGACCAGGCGCTCGAGCTGGCAGAGAGGGCCAGGCGGTACCGGTGCGTGGACATCATCGGGGTGCACCAGCACATCGGGTCCCAGATCACCAAGCTCCAGCCCTTCAGGGACTCCGTCGAGAGGTCGGCCGGCCTCGTCGAGGAGCTGCGGGGGCGCGGCTTCGACATCCGGTACTTCAACATCGGCGGCGGCCTCGGCATCCGCTACAAGGACGAAGAGGCCCCGAGGCCGAAGGACCTGGTGGAGGAGATCCGGCCGATACTCCAGCGCCTGCAAGGGACGCCCGTCAAGATCCTGTGCGAGATGGGCCGCTTCATCTCCGGCACCGCCGGCGTCCTCCTTACGGGCGTCGTCTACCGCAAGACGAGCGGCGAGAAGGACTTTATAGTCGCCGACGCCGGCATGAACGACCTCATGCGCCCTAGCCTCTACGACGCCCACCACGAGGTCCTGCCCGTCCGGGAGGGCGGCTCCGTCGCCCGCGCCGACCTCGTGGGCCCCGTATGCGAGTCCGGCGACTACCTGGCCCGCGACCGCGAGCTCCCCGACGCCAGGGAGGGCGACCTGCTCGCCGTCATGGACGCCGGCGCCTACGGCTTCTCGATGGCC
>JAUJMB010000372.1 GCA_030447045.1 Rubrobacteraceae bacterium
AACGGGCGCTGGCTCGTCTACTCGGCGAACCTCGACGCCGAGAGCGGGGAGGAGACCGAGGAGGGCAGGCTCCTCCGGCACGACCTCGAGAGCGGCGAGCTCCTGACGCTGGCCAGGCCCGAGAGGGGCAGCATCGCGGAGCCCGAGCTGAACGTGCAGGGTACCCACGTGCTGTACACGCGCGGCGATCTGCACCCGGCAGGAAGGCAGGTCTGGCTCGCGGACGTCGAGGGACGGGCGGACCGGCCTATCCTGAACTTTGGGGACGCGGCGAAGGTCTCGGCCTCGTGGTTTCCGGACGGCCGCCGCGTCCTCTTTCTCGCGGAGGCCGGCCCGTACCGGCGTCTCGGCGTCTGGAGCATGGACGACGAGGGGGAGGTGCGCTGGCTCCTGGATGACCCCGGGCGCAACGTCGAGGAGGCTTTCGTCCCGCCGAACGGCGGCCCCGTGGTCGTCGTCGAGGTCGAGGGGGCCGGCATCAAGGCCTCCCTGCTAGACGCCGAGACGGGGACGGAGTCCGCGGCGCCGGGCCTTCGGGGCAACGTGGTGCCGCTGGCTCCCGTCGAGGGCGGATGGGCCTGCAAACACTACGACGCCCGCCACCCCGTGGACCTCGTCCGTCTCGGGGAGGACGGGGGGCCCGCCAGCCTCACCGGCCTCCCGGATAGGACGGACCTGGACCCGTCGCGGCTCGCGGCGGCCGAGGACTTCCGGTGGCGGTCGGTGGACGGGCTCGAGGTGCAGGGGTGGCTCTACCGGGCCTCGGGCGAGGGCATTGGAACCGTCGTCCTCGTCCACGGCGGGCCGACGAGCCACGCCGAGGACCGCTTCAACGCGCAGGTTCAGTACCTCGTCGCCCGGGGCTTCCACGTGCTCGCGCCGAACTACCGCGGGAGCACGGGTTTCGGGCTCCCGTTCCAGGAGTCCATAAAAGAGGACGGCTGGGGCGGGCGGGAGCAGGAGGACATAAAGGCCGGGGTAGAGGCCCTGATCGGGGCCGGCGTCGCCACACCGGGCCGCGTCGGCGTCACCGGGACCTCCTACGGCGGCTACTCGGCGTGGTGGGCGATCACGCACCACCCGCCGGAGGTCGTCGCCGCCGCGGCCCCGATCTGCGGCATGACCGACCTCGTGGTCGATTACCACGCCACCCGCCCCGACCTCCGTCCCTACAGCGAGGAGATGATGGGCGGAACGCCCGAAGAGGTCCCGGACCGCTACCACGAACGCTCCCCCATAAACTTTGTCGAGAACATCCGGGGCAAGCTGCTCATAGTCCAGGGCATGCAGGACCCGAACGTCACCCCCGAGAACGTAGACGTCGTCGTGAGGGCGCTCGGCCGCGAGGGCATCCCCTACGACCTCCTCACCTTCGAGGACGAGGGCCACGGCATCGCCCGCCCCTGGAACCTGAAGGTCCTCTACCCGCGACTGGCGGACTTCTTCGAGGCCGCGTTCGGTTGAGGCTTCAGGAAGGGCGCAAGGACTTGCCATGACCGGAACCGGGGGGTTCTGCGAGCAGCGGTGGTTCGCGTGCCTCGTGAGACGGCAACAAGGCCCGGCGCCAAAGCCTACTGACACCTGTAGCCTGAAACCTACAAAAAAACCGGCGCCCCTGAGGACGCCGGCCCGGGATGGGGAGGTGTTGCCGCCGGCCTAGCGGCGCACCCTCTCGCAGTCGTCGGCGACGTCGTCGCCGCGGTCGGCCTCGACGGTGTCGCGGCCGTCACCGCAGGTGATGACGTCCCTGGCCGCGTCGCCGCTCGCCGCCAGGATGGTGTCGTTGCCCGCGCCGCCAGAGAGGCGGTCCACCGAGGTGTCGGTCCCGTACTCGCCGGCGCCGTCGAAGAGGTAGTCCGCGCCGTTGCCGCCGCCGATCCTGTCAGCGCCGAGGCCGCCCAGGATATAGTCGTCGCCCGCGCCGCCGGAGAGCGTGTCGCGGCCGGTGTCGCCGTTGTCGTGGCCGTCCTTGGGGGCGGAGCCGCGGATGTCGTCGTCGCCCG
>JAUJMB010000074.1 GCA_030447045.1 Rubrobacteraceae bacterium
ACTCCTCGGCGAGCCGGGTCTTGCCGATGCCGGCCTCCCCTTCGAGCACGACGAGGCGGCCTCCCCGCCCGACCGACCCGTAGGCCCGCAGCAACTCCTCCCACTCCCCGCCGCGCCCCACGAGCGGGTTCTCCGGCGGGGGGGTGGTGCCCGCATCCCCGGAGGGGGCCTGGTCCTGCGCCCCCGGCGAGGCGGGCGGGGCCGGCCCCGAGAGGACGGGCGGTGGCGGCGGGTCGTTCTCCTGGACGGCCCGGTAGAGCGCGGTCGTCTCTTCGAGCGGGGTGACGCCGAGCTCCTTGCCGAGCACGCGGACGCACTCGCGGTACTGCCGCAGGGCCGCCGCCCGCTGGCCGGACCACGCGTAGAGCGCCAGGAGCAGGCGGTGGGCCGGCTCGTGCAGGGGGTCGAGGGCGAGCCGGCGGCGGGCGTGGGCGATGGCCGCCTCCCACTCACCCCGGGTGGCGAGGCCGCGCGCGAGCCTCTCCAGCGCGCCGGCCAGCTCGCGCCGCAGGCCCTCGGCCTGGAAGAACTGCCAGTCGTCGAAGGCGACGCTGTCCCGCAGCCCGAAGCCGGCCATAAAGTCGTCCCGGTGCAGCGCCACCGCCTCCGCCAGCGGCGTCAGGCACCCCGCGCAGACCTCCGCCTCCGGGTGGCCGTGCGTCCGGCACTCGGCGAGCCTGCCGTGGAAGCGGTCTACGTCCACCGTGACGCCCTCGCGGGCGAGCTCCACCCCCTCCCGGTCGACGCGCAACCAGCCCTCCGAGCGCGCCCCCTTGAGCGACGAGAGTGTCCGGCGCAGGGCGGCCCTGGACCTGGCCTGGTTGTACTCGGGCCACAGCAGCCCCGCCAGCGCGTCGCGCGTGTGGCGCCTTCCTGTGACGGCCAGGTAGGCGACCAGCGCTATCGCCTTGCGCGTGTCCACCTCGACCGGAACCCCGCCGTGCTCGATGCGCGGCGCGCCGAGCAACGTTATCGTCGTCCGGGCCATGACCACCCCACCGTCCGGTAGCCGTCAGCCGCGGCTTTCGGCTATCTGCTCAACTCCCTTGCGGCATTATGCTTCTGTTCTCTCCGTACCGCAACGGTTCTGCGGCGACGGCGGCGTTCGTCACGCTTGGAGGTTGGAGGGGTCGCCGACGCTCGCGGGGCAGGCAGGGCGAGCAGGGGTCCCGGTCGCCCTGCCTGCCCCGGAAGCTGACCTCGCCTGAGAGAGGTCGAAAGCGCGGTTGGCGGTACCGCTACCCGTCCAGTAGGCCCCGCACGGCGTCGGCTATGTGGGCGGCGTCGATGCCGTGGGAGCTCAAGAGTTCCTCGGACTTGCCCGAGCCCGGCATCTTGGTTACGGCCAGGTGCCTGAACTCGACGGGCTCGCTGCCGGTCCCGGCGAGGGCGGTGAGGACGGCCTCGCCGACGCCGCCCTCGGGCCAGTGGTCCTCGACCACGACCACCCTGTTGTTGGTGGACCGAACGGCGGCGCCGATGCCGGCGGTGTCCACGGGCTTTATCGAGTAGCAGTCCACGACGCGCACCGATATGTCCTCGCCCGCGAGGGTGTCCGCGGCCTTCATCGCCTCGTGGACGGTGATGCCGGACCCGACGATGGTGACCTCGTCGTCGTCCGAGGAGGTGACCGTCTTGCTGCCGCCGATGGGGAAGTCCTCGTCGGCGGGGTAGATAACCGGGGTCTTCGGGCGGAGGGTCCTGAGGAAGCTTATGCCGCTCGTGTCGGCCATCTGGGCGACGAGCTTGGCGGTCTGGTTGGCGTCGGAGGGCTGCAGGACGGTCGAGCCGTGGACGGCGCGCATCATGGCGATGTCCTCCAGGGCCATCTGGGAGGGCCCGTCCTCGCCGATGGAGACGCCGGCGTGGGAGCCCGAGAGCCTGAGGTCGGCGCCGCTTACGGCGGCCATCCGGATAAAGTCGTAGGCCCGCGAGAAGAACGCGGCGAAGGTGGAGGCGAAGGGCACGTAGTTGCGCACGCTCATCCCGACGGCCGAGGCGACCATCTGCTGCTCGGCGATGAACATCTCGAAGTACCTCTCGGGGAACTCCTCGGCGAACTTCTGCGAGTAGGTGGAGTTGCTTACCTCGCCGTCAAGGGCGACCACGTCTCCCCTGGCCGCGCCGACGGCCTGGAGGGCCGCCCCGTACGCGCCGCGGGTCGCCTCCTCGTCGCCGAGGGGCCAGGTCGGGAGCTCGACGTCTGAGGTGGTACCGCCGCCCGTGGAGGCGGTGCCTTCCGGCTTGTGGACGTCCACGCGCAGGTCTTTGGTGCCGCCGAGCTCCTCGAGGGCCTCGGCCTCCCGGTCGGCCGTGACCGGCTTGCCGTGCATGCCGTCCACGTCTTCGAGGAAGGAGACGCCGTAGCCCTTCTTGGTCTTGGCGACGATGAGGGTAGGGCCGTCGTTGCCGAGGGCCTCCTGGTAGGCGCCGTCGATGGCCTCGGGGTCGTGGCCGTCTATCTCGATGGCGTGCCAGCCGAAGGCGCGGGCGCGGGCCGAGTAGTGGTCGCCGTTCCAGCCGTCCATCGTCTCGCGGGTCTGGCCGAGGCGGTTCATGTCCAGGATGGCTATGAGGTTGTCCAGCTTGTAGAAGGAGGCGTGCTGGAAGGCCTCCCACATCGAGCCCTCCGCCATCTCGGAGTCGCCGCAGAGGACCCACACGCGGTAGGGCTCCTTGTCCAGGTACTTGCCGGCGAGCGCGACGCCGACCCCTATGGGCAGGCCCTGGCCCAAAGAGCCCGTGGCGACGTCCACCCAGGGGAGGGCCGGGGTCGGGTGGCCCTGCAGGCGGCTGCCGAACTCGCGGAAGGTCATGAGCTCCTCGTCCGTGATGGCGCCGGCGGCCTTGTACATAGAGTAGAGGAGGGGGGAGGCGTGTCCCTTGGAGAAGATCAGGTGGTCGTTGGCCGGGTTATCGGGCTCGTCGAAGTCGTAGCGCAGGTACTTGCTCATGAGCACGCTCATGAGGTCCGCCGCCGACATCGAGGAGGTCGGGTGGCCCGAGTTCGCGCCGGTGCTCGCGCGGATGCTATCGGCCCGTAGCTGCTGGGCGAGGGCGCGCCACTCCTCCGAGCCCGCGGTCCGCTGGTCTATCTGCTGCGTCACCACTTACCTCCTGGAAGGGTCTCCGTCCCGAACGTTGCCATCATACCTACCCCGGCCCCGGATCATGAAAACGGCGCGGCGGCCGCCCGTCTTGCGGCGGCGCGGGAAATGGGGCTTTGCTAGAATCCCGCGTGCGTCGCGGTGCCCACTGGCCGCGCTGAATCGGAGATTCTGAAGGGGAAAACATGGATCTGGCGGTACGCAAGGAGTCGCTGGAGCGCTTCGGCGTGGAGAACCTCGGCGCGGTGCACGAGAACCTGCCGCCGGCCCGGCTCGTCGAGGCGAGCGTCAGGCGTCGCGAGGGCATGATCAGCGAGCCCTCGGGCGCCCTGGTCGTCCGCACGGGCAAACGCACCGGCCGCAGCCCGAAGGACCGCTTTATCGTCGAGGACGACCTCACCCGCGAGGCGGTGGACTGGGGGTCCGTCAACAAGCCGTTCTCCTCCGAGGCTTTCGGCCTGCTCCTGGAGAAGGCGGCGCGGTACGTGGAGAACCTCGAGGAGGTCTTTATCGTCGACGCCCACGCGGGGGCGGACGAGCGCTACCGCCTCGACGTGCAGGTAGTCACCGAGCAGGCCTGGCAGTCCCTGTTCGCCCGCCAGCTCTTCCGGCGCCCGGAGAGGACGGACCTCGAGTCCTTCGAGCCGGACTGGACCGTCATCTCGATGCCGGGCCTCCTCATGGAGCCCGAGGAGGACGGCACGGAGTCCGAGACCTTCGTCGGGCTGGACTTCTCCCGCAAGGTCGTCCTCGTCTGCGGCACGCGCTACGCGGGCGAGATCAAGAAGAGCATCTTCACCGTCCTGAACTTCGTCCTGCCGACGGCCCACGACGTGATGCCGATGCACTGCTCGGCCAACGTCGGCGATAGCGAAGAGGGCGACGTCGCGCTCTTCTTCGGGCTCTCCGGCACGGGGAAGACCACGCTCTCCGCCGACCCGGAGCGCCGTCTCATCGGGGACGACGAGCACGGCTGGTCCGATACGGGGGTCTTCAACTTCGAGGGCGGCTGCTACGCCAAGACCATAGACCTAAGTCCCGAGAAGGAGCCCCAGATCTGGAGCGCGATCCGCTTCGGGGCCGTGCTGGAGAACGTCGCCATGGACCGCCGCACCCGCGGCGTGGACTTCACGGACGACTCGATCACCGAGAACACCCGCGTGGCCTACCCGCTTGAGTACATAGAAGGTGCCGTCCCCGACGGCAAGGGGGCCCACCCGAAGGCCGTGCTCTTCCTTACCGCCGACGCCTTCGGCGTGCTCCCCCCGATAAGCGCCCTCTCCCCCGAGCAGGCCGCCTACTACTTCCTCTCCGGCTACACCGCGAAGCTCGCCGGCACCGAGTCCGAGATGGAGGCGGACGTCGAGGCGACGTTCTCCGCGTGCTTCGGCGCCCCGTTCCTGCCCCTCCCGGCGACGACCTACGCGACCATGCTCTCCCAGAGGCTGCGGGAGAACGGCGCCCGCTGCTACCTCATAAACACCGGCTGGTCCGGCGGCCCGTACGGCGTCGGCGAGCGCGTGGACATCGCCGCGACCCGCGAGATGGTGCGCGCCGTGATCGAGGGCCGCCTCGACGGCGCCGAGACGAGGAAAGACCCCTTCTTCGGCCTCAACGTACCCGTCGAGGTGCCCAGCGTGCCGACGGAGATCCTGAACCCCAGGGACACCTGGCCCGACGGGGCCGCCTACGACCAGCAGGCAAGAAAGCTCGCCGACCTGTTCCGCGAGAACTTCGAAAAGTTCGAGTCGAGCGTCTCCGAAGTGGTGAAGAACGCGGGCCCGCGCCGCCCGTAAGACCACCTTCGTAGAGGCACCTGCGTAGGGGCGTTCCGCGGAACGCCCCCGCAAACCCCGGCCGCAAGTGCCCCCTGCGCCCGCACACCCCTATGGCACCCAAAATAAAATAGCGCCTCCGGGACCGCCCCCGGCAGACCCGCGAGGAGCGGGAACGTCCCAAGCTCAACCAACGGGGTAGGCCCGTCCGCCGCCGGTGGCGGCGGACGGTGGGCTTAGCTATGCTTGCTATGGCCCGAAAGATGTAGTTTCGTGGATCGAAAAGTGCAGGAACATGGTCAAGGGCTCGAGCGGGTGGGGCCGGTCGTGACGTTCCTCGATTGCTGGTTCGGCTACAAAGAGGACAGCGTGGGAGCGACCGAATGGTACGAGGGGCCGCCGTGTTGGTGGGGGCTGCCCTGCATTACCGAGACGGTTAGGATCCGCGACCTCGGGGTCGGCCGCATGGGCTTCGCGGTGCCTTGGGCCGGGCTACGGGTCACCCCGCAGCGCCGCGCCGTGTGGGGGGCCTTCGGGGAGGGGGAGGACGGGCACCTGGCCGCTGACGAGGTCTTCGCCAGGGCGCGGGCTTCCGGAGCTCTCGCGGGCGACCGTCTACAACACGCTCGCGGCGTTCGTGGAGGCGGGGATGCTCCAGGTCGTCGAGAGCCGGGGCGCCTTGCTCTACGACCCCGACCCCGACCACCACCACTTCCGCTGCCGCAGCTGCGACCGACTCTACGGCGTGCCCGTCGAGGGCGTCGGGGGGCTGCGCATCCCCGGCGGGGAGGGGTTCGTCGTGGACCGCAAGACCGTGCTCCTGCGCGGCCTCTGTCCTCGGTGCTCCGCGGCCGGCGAGGGGCCCGCCGTCGGCGGCCCGGGCGTTTAGCCGCTCTTTCGGCAAGGTAAGTTCGGCAGAGACGATTCACGAGAACGGAGGACCATGACCGAAGACAAGAGCGTCAAGAAGGTAAGCTCCAAGACCTCGCCTAGAGGCGAGATGGGGCAGAAGTACCTGGCCGACGGCAAGAGCGTCTCGATGCGCCTGTGGGACGGCGAGGACCCCTCCGATCCGAAACCGGAGGCCCGCCGCGACTACGAGACGGTCGGCTACGTTATAGGGGGCCGCGCCGAGCTCCATCTCGAAGGCCAGATGGTCCTGCTCGAGCCCGGCGACTCCTGGCTCGTCCCGAAGGGCGCCTCCCACACCTATAACATCCTGGAGAGCTTCACCGCCGTAGAGGCGACGAGCCCGCCGGCCGAGGTCCACGGACGCGACGAAGGGTAAGGCTGCAGGCATCAGGTTTCAGCCGTCGGGTAACCGGCGGCTGCCGCAATCCCCGTCGTGGCTCGCGACAGGGGTTTTAGGTGTTGGGGGTTACTGTAGAAGGCGGGTCTCTCCCTTAGGCTTCGGGCATGGAAGAGAGGACCAAGAAGAGGGTGCCCGCGGTTGCGGGCGGGTTGTTGCGGGTGGAGAAGATCTACCACGAGCCCGACGCCGCCGGCTACGCGCGGGGACGCGAGATCCTGGCCCGCTTCCCCGATGCGGAGCGCGTCGAGGTGCCGTCGCACTGGAACATTCCAGAGCTCCACGGCGATGCCGGGGGTGCCGCCGACTGGGCCAGGAACAAGAAGACCGTGCTCGTGCTCGGGGTCAAGAAGGGACTCGGCATCCGCTCCTTCTACCGCAGCGCGGACTTTATAGCGCCGTCGCTGGCGAACGGCTGCGCGATGGCCTGCTCGTACTGCTACGTCGGACGCCGCAAGGGCTACGCCAACCCGATCACGACGTTCGTCAACTCGGGCGAGGTCCTGGGCGCCGTCGAGCGGCACGCGGCGGGGCGGGGCTTCAAGTTCGAGCCCACGCAGGCCGACCCCGACCTCTGGGTCTACGAGCTAGGCACGAACAGCGACCTCTCGGTCGACGCCGCCGTCTCGGAGAACGTCAGGGACGCGGTCGAGCTCTTCCGCGGCCTACCCAACGCCAAGGCCACCTTCGCCACGAAGTTCGTGAACCGCGACCTCTTGGACTACGACCCGCAAGGGAAGACGCGCCTGCGGTTCTCGCTGATGCCGCCAGGGACCTCGAAGCTCGTGGACGTGCGCACCTCGTCGGTCCGGCGGCGCATCGCGGCCATAGACGATTTCGTCGAGGCCGGCTACGAGGTGAACGTGAACTTCGGGCCCGTGATCCTGAAAGACGGCTGGCTTGAGGACTACGCAGAACTCTTTGGAATGCTCGACGCCGCGCTCTCCCCGGCCTCCAAGGCCCAGCTCGCCGCCGAGGTCATCTTCCTGACGCACACGCGGGAGCTGCACGACGTGAACCTCGGCTGGCACCCCGAGGGCGAGAAGGTCCTCTGGCGGCCGGACGTCCAGGAGCACAAGACGAGCCAGGCGAGCGGCGAGCGCGTGCTGCGCTACGAGCGGAACCTCAAGCGGGGCCTCGTGCGGGAGTTCCGCGCCCTCCTCTCGGAGAAGATGCCCTACTGCGACGTACGGTACGCCTTCTAGCCCGTGACCCACTCCATCCGAGAGGCGGGCGGGACCCCGGCGCCGGCAGGGGCCCCCGAGGGCTTCGTCGAGCACGCCTACGGGAAGACGTTCTTCGTGGGTCAGCCCGTCGGCCGGGTCTGGGCCTGGCTCAACGACCCCGCCACGTTCGTCGAGGGGCAGGTGTGGCCCTACAGGGTCGAGTTCGTGGACGGCG
>JAUJMB010000011.1 GCA_030447045.1 Rubrobacteraceae bacterium
CGGTGCTGCTCTCGGACGTGGCGGAGGTGCGGGAGGTCAGCTCGGACATCTCCGGTATCTCCCGGACCAACGGCGAGCCGAGCCTCGGGCTCAACGTGGTCAAGGAGCCCGAGGCGAACACCGTCGAGGTGGCCGACGGGGTCACGGCGGCGTTGGAGGAGGTGCGGGACGATCTTGGCGAGGACGAGGTGCTCGTGGTCTTCAACTCGGCCGAGGACGTCGAGGAGTCCGTGAACGGGCTCGTCGAGAAGGCGCTCATCGGCGGGCTCCTGGCGGTCGGGATCATCTTCCTCTTCCTGCGCAGCCCGCGGGCCACGTTCGTGACGGCGGTCTCGCTGCCTACCTCCATCCTGGCGGCCCTGCTCTTCTCCTGGGCGGACAACCTGACGCTGAACATCATCACCCTGGCGGGGCTCACCATCGCCGTCGGACGCGTCGTGGACGACGCGATAGTGGTGCTCGAGAACTCCTACCGGTACGTCCAGGATGGCCTGGAACCGGAGGAGGCGGCCCTCAAGGGTGCGACGGAGGTGGCGAGCGCTATCACCTCATCGACCCTCACGACGACCGCCGTCTTCCTGCCCCTGGGGCTCGTCGGCGGCATCGTGAGCAAGTTCTTCCTGCCGCTCTCCCTGACGGTGGCCTTCGCCCTGCTGGCGTCCCTGATCGTCTCCATAACCATCATCCCGGTCCTCACGAGCGTCTTTATCAAGCGCCGTGTGAAGCGCGAAGCGCGGGTCGAGGAGAGAGACCACCGCAGGGCGCCCGAGGAGGGCCACGAGGCCGACGATGAGTTCGTGGAGTACGAGAGCCGCCGCTCGCGCCGGAACGGGCGCGGCTCCGGCGCGCTACGGGCGCTCCTTGGCGCGCTCCTGGTCCTGGGAGTGCTCTTCGCCGGGGCCGTGGTCGCGGCGGGTGCCGGGCTGCTCGACGGGGCACCGGGCCTGCCGGCGGGCGTGGCGGACGCCCTGGGCGGCATCGCGGATACGGTACGCGGCGCGGTCGCCGGGGTGGACACGGGTTCGCCGGTCTTTCTCGTGGCCGCCGGGGCGGTCGCTGCGGTCCTGATCTTGGGCCTGGCCCTCCTGGCCGCCCGGGCGGCGAGGCGTTCGGCGGCCCGCGGCGAAGGCCGTGGAGACGGGATGCTCGTCGAGCTCTACGCGCCGCTGCTGCGCTGGAGCCTCGGGCACCGGCTGGCCGTTCTGCTGCTGGCGCTCCTGGCGTTCGTGGGCGGGCTCGCGGCCATACCGTTCCTCGCGGTCAGCTTCTTCCCGCCGAGCGAGGAGCGGCTCCTGCAGGCGAGCGTCGAGCTCCCGGCCGGGACCGACATAGACAAGACCAGCGAGGAGCTGCGGTCCTTCGAGGACTTCATGAACGCGGATCGCGGGGTCGAGGGCTACCAGCTCTCCATCGGCGGCGAGGACAACTTCAACCCCGACTCCCCTTTGCGCACCGCCAACCAGGCCCAGGCCTTTATCGTGGTGGGGGAGAACGCCAACGTGCAGAAGACGCTCGGCAGGCTGGCCGGAGAGGGACGCGACCTCTACGGCGAGGGCTTCCAGGTGCAGGTCCTGCAGCAGGGGCCGCCGACGGGCGGGATCGAGATCACCATAACCGGCGGCAACGAGGACGAACTCAGGCGGGCCTCCCGGACCGTCGTCGACGAGCTCGAAGGGAACGACGACATAACCAACGTCCAGAGCGACCTCTCCGAGGTCAGCCCCGAGATAGAGGTGTTCGTCAACGAAGAGGAGGCCGCGAAGGCCGGCCTCTCCCCGAGCGCCGTCACCACCTCGCTAGGTACCCTCCTCGGCGGCACGGGTTCGCAGGTTACGCTCGGGGACGAGCCCGTTGCCATCGGCCTGCCCGAGGGATCCGTGGACTCCATAGAAGAGGTGAGGAGCCTGCCCCTCGGCTTCGGGCAGACCGTGGACGACGTGGCCGAGGTGCGGGAGGTCCAGGCGCCGTCCGCCATCAGCCGGGCCGACGGCGATCGGGCCGTGACCGTTACGGGCACCATCACCTCCGAGGACACCAGTTCCGTCTCGAACGAGGTGAACGCCGCGCTGCCGACGCTCGACCTTCCCGCCGGCGTCACGGCGACCGTGGGGGGTGAGAGCGAGGACATCGAGGAGAGCTTCAGGAACTTGCTCCTCTCCATCGCGGTCGCGCTCGTGCTGGTGTACCTGATCCTGGTAGTCTTCTTCGGCTCCCTCGTGACGCCGCTCATCATCCTGCTCGCCGTCCCCCTCACGACGGCCGGGGCCTTCGGCGCGCTGCTCGTCACGGGAACGGCCCTCAGCCTGCCGGCGCTGCTGGGCGTGCTGCTCCTGATCGGCATCGTCGTCTCCAACGCGATCCTGCTCGTGGACTTCGCCCAGAGCGCCCGCGACCGCCACGACACGGTGGACGGGGCCGTCTACGAGGCAGGAAGGGCGCGCCTGCGGCCGATCCTGATGACCGCGCTCGCCACCATCTTCGCCCTCGTGCCGCTCGCCTTCGGGTTCGGCGGCGGGGGGAGCGCCCTGATCTCCAGCAGCCTGGCGATCCCCGTCATAGGCGGCCTCATAACCTCGACCTTCCTTACCCTCCTCGTCGTCCCGGTCGGCTACTCGCTCGTGAAGGGCGGCCTGCGCGGGAAGAAGGGCTAGCCTGGAGGCGAGGCTCGACAGCGGCGACCGGGCCCCCGACTTCGACCTGCTCGCGGCGGGCTCCGGGCGGCGCGTGCGGCTGCACGATCTGGCGGGCCGCCGGGTCGTGCTCGTCTTCCACCTGCAGGGCACGGCGCCGACGGCGCGCGCGATGAACCGCGCCGTCCGCACCCGCTTCCCCGACCCAGAAGGGGTCTTTATGGCGAGCGTCATCGACCTCTCCATGATCCCGTCGCTCTACTGGATGACGGTGGGTTTGGTCCTGGCCAGCGCCTACGAGCAGGCGGCGCGGGAGCTGCCCTCGGACGTGGACCCGGCGGACTACCTCGTGATCCTGCCAGACTGGGGCGGTCGCGTCAGCCGCGACTACGGCGTTCGCAACACCGGCCGCGCCGCCGCCATCGTCGTCTTGGACGGGGACTCGAACGTAACCCTCTCGTACCAGGGGGAGCGTCCCGTCGAGGCGGTGCTGGAGGCGCTCGAAGACGGCCAACGTGTTTTAGACGACAGCCCCGCAAGGAAGAAAGCTGCAGACTTGCCGGAGTAGCACCCGGCACAGGAGGTCGGCGATGACCATCAGGGAGGGAAGGCACCGGACCCCGGACAGGCGGCAGCAGATCCGGATGCGCGAAGCCCTCAAAGAACGCTTCGAGACCATCCCGGTCCACGTCCCCCGCAGCGAGGTGGAGGAACTCGGCGCCGAGATAGGCCTCGAAGACCCGACCGAAGCCGCCCGCCTCTTCGACCGCCTCAAAGGCGTCTCGTGGAGGGGGGCCTACATCCGCACGGAGAACGGCTGGATCGCCGCGTGGGTGGAGGAGATCAACTAGGTTCCGAGGTTCTGGGTTTCGGGTCCACCGGCGCAACCTGTGGCCCAGACCTCGGAGTCGGGCGCCGCAGCATCTCACACACCTCCGTAGGGGCGGGTCTCAAACCCGCCCGCGTCCCGGCGGCCCGCCCATCCGTGGTGACGTTCCGTCAGTTGCCTTCGCGCCGAACGCGTCCCCCGACGGGGCTTTATGACTAGCGTTAGGTAGACCCGCGATTCAGATCTCTTACGGCACGCACGTACTCAGTGACGCGCTCGTCGAGGTCGCGCGGGTAGGCGTAGCCCAGGCCCTCGGCCACCTCGGTCGCCACCCGGCGGAACAGCCCCATCGTCCGGAACAGCGCCTCCCAGTTCTCCTCGAGGTCGGCCCCGGCGTAGGTGCCCTCAAGCTCCTCCCAGATCTCCGGCGGGAGCTGTTTCTTCAGCCCCTTACCGAGCCAGTCGGTGGGCTCCGACCAGCCGCGGTCGAGCTCCATCCTCCACTCCAGCATCCGGCGCAGGTAGACGTGTTTCATGTCGTAGTCCAGGCACCACTTGGCCGGGAAAAGCTCGTCTCGCAGCAGGCACTTCGCCACGTCGGGGGCGTCGCTGAAGAAGTCGTTGACCCACGTCAGGAAGGTGCCCTCGTCGGGAGGATCCGGGACGTAGGCTTTGTGGGTGGGTGGGTGCAGGCCGGCGGCGAGGCCGTCCTTGTCCAGGAGCACGGAGTACCCGGCGTCCAGCTCGTCGGGCAGGGTCGGGGCGGCCGCGATCCTTTGCAGCAGCTCGACGGGCCAGAGCCTGAAGTCGATCTTCAGGCCGTCGGCGTACTGGACGACGTTGCCGGTCTGCTCGATGCCGTGGTCGGGATCCGGTTCGATCCCGTCCCAGTACGCCACCAACACCTCGCCAAAGTCTTTGAGCCAGGATCGGTCCTCGAAGAACGGGAGGATGTCCTCCACAACGAGCACGGCGTCGTAGTCCGAGAGCGCGTCCACCGGTGCGTCCGGTCTCGCGCGGGTGCTGGTCAGGAGCATGGCGCGAATGGGATCCTTACGGCCGGCCCACCGAACCAAACGGCGCAGCACATCGCTCGGGTCATGATTGGCGATCACGGAGATTCCTCCCCTCGGACCTACTGTTTTGGACCGAAGAAGCCCAAGGCTACCCCCCGAGCCTCACCACACCCGCCTTCTCGCTCCGGACCTCGATCCCTACCGGGCCTTCCCCGCGCACGACCCAGACGCACCGCCCGGCGTGGTCGGACGGCAGGCCCCCGAAGAACGCCGGGGCCTTCCAGCCGCCGCCGACGAGCGCCGAGCGCCCGGCGAGGTGGCCGAGGTCCGCTTCGGGCTCCCCGGAGACGAGCTCCGCCCCCTCGGGCAGGGTCAAGAGCGCCTTTACGGGCTTGACGAGCTTCTTGTCGGCGGCGACGCGGGTGACGTTCGTCGGCAGGTAGCCGGTGTTCTCCACGCGCAGCTCCAGGCGCCGCACGCCGGGGGAGAGGTCTTCCGTCTCGAGGTCCGCTTCGAGGCGGGGGGCCGTGGAGGCGTGGGCGAGGGCGAAGCGGTAGAGCTTCTCGCACTCCCCCTCGAGAAACTTCGGGGGCGGGTTCTGGTGGGTGAACTTGGTCTTCCAGCCGCCGACCTCGACGCGCCCGAGCTGGGGGTGGTCGAAGGGGGTCCAGGGGTAGAAGCCTTCGCCGTCGAGCTCGCGGTCGTTCCAGGCGAGCATCTTCAGCGATGCCTCTTCGGGCGGGTCGCGGAAGAACTCTATAAAGTCCTTTACCTCGACGCCGGCGGCCCTGGCCAGGGACCAGAACTCTATGGTGAAGGCGAAGACGCCGTAGTAGTCGAAGGCCCAGTCGTCGAAGGCGCCGGTTATGAACTTGTCCTCCTCGTAGCGGAAGTCGTGGTAGACGGAGATGTTCGGGTAGCCGGTGATCTCGGTCCCCCTCTGGCCTATGGCCTTGTAGACGGCGAGGTCGTGGTCGGGCATCTCCTTGTCGTCGCGGTCCGAGTAGGGCCTTAGGATGGCGCCGCAGAAGGTGTGGTGGCTGTGGATGGAGAAGACGTTCTTCCGGGCGAGCAGGGCGTCCACGTGCGCCCTGGACTCCGGCTCCGAGAGCGGGTAGGGACCCGCGCCGCCCTGGTCGGCGTCTTCCCGCCAGCGGTAAGGGTACTGGCGGTTCATGTCGAGGCCGTGGAAGGGGCGCGCGATCTTCCGCCGGAAGCCGTCGTAGTCCTTGAAGACGCCCTCCCTGTAGAGCCGGTAGTAGACGGCCCCAGGCTCCGCCTCGTCCGGGGCGCGCGGGACCATGAGACGGGCGTCCCCCTCGGAGACGCGCCACTCGCCGTGCTCGTCCTCGACGCGCATCTGGAGGACGTGGCCGTCGCCGTCTAAGTCCTCGGGCTGGAGGCCCGGCTCGGGCTCGGGCTCGGGCCAGGGGCGGGGGTTGGAGCGCAGGGTGTGGGGCGTGGTCAGGTAGCGCTCTGCGCCGTCGGGGGAGAGGCGGGGGAGGACGTAGAAGGCCTGTTCGTCGAGGAGGCGGGTGACGAGGTCGTCCTGACCGTAGCCTTCCAGCAGGTGTTCGATCAGGTAAAGCGCGGCCATCGAGCCGGTAACCTCGCCGGCGTGGGTGTTGCCGTCCACCCAGAACGCGGGTTTATCGTCGGCCGGGCCGGTCCGGGCATTGGTGAGCTCGACGAGCCAGATCTCCCGCCCCTCGACGCTCTTGCCGACGGATTCGACCCGGCACAGGGACGGGTGCCCTTCCGCGAGGGCGTGCAGGGTCCGCGTGAGATCCTCGTAGCGCAGGTACTCGTCGAAGCTCGTCTTCATGTCTCCTCTGGGCGCTTGGGGTCAGAGAAAAGCATATTAGAGCAGTCAGCCATCAGCGGTCAGCTTTCAGCTTCTCCCTTTGCAGGGAAGGGTTCTGTTGCCGGGAGGCACGGTGCATAGTCGGTTCTTTGGGAACGTATCCGCCACAACCTTGCGCCTCTCACGGCCCCGGCTGAGGGTTGAAACCTGAAGCCTGATGCCTCTTGCGGAGGGGGTGTGCCCCTCCGCAAGCCCCCAAGATGTGGCGTCCGACGTTGACATGCTCCCTCATGTTGGGTAACGTCGTTAACCTCCCTCTGATGCCGTTTCTGTAGGACATCGGGGGCTATATAATCGTTGCATTACGGGTTCGGTACGGCCAGAGGTGGTAAGGCGCTGGAGACCACGGTAGGAACCGTCCTCTCGGGACGGTACAAGGTGCAGAGCACGCTCGGTTCGGGCGGGATGGCGGTCGTCTACAAGGCGCAGGACGCCATCCTCGGCCGGTCCGTCGCGCTCAAGACCCTGCACCGCCACTACGCCGAGGTGCCCTCTTTCCAGGCCCGTTTCCGGCAGGAGGCGCGGGCGATGGCCTCCCTCGACCACGAGAACATCGTCAAGGTCTACGACATAAGCCAGGACGGCGAGGTGCCGTTCATAGTGGTGGAGTGCGTCGGGGGCAAGGACCTCGGCAGCCACCTCGACAGCCAGTACGCCGGACGCCTGGAGGAGCCGGTCGTCAGGAGGATGGCGGGGCAACTCCTGAAGGCGCTCTCCTACGCGCACCGGCGCGGGATCATCCACAGGGACATAAAGCCTTCCAACATCCTGCTGACCGAGGAGGGCACCGTCAAGGTGGCGGACTTCGGGATCGCGCGCATCATCGAGGAGGACGACCTCGCGGGCGGGGAGCCGGGCGAGATCGTGGGCAGCGCACGCTACATGTCCCCCGAGCAGCTTAAGGGCGAGAACGCCACGCCGGAGAGCGACATCTACTCCGTGGGCGTCCTGCTCTACCACTGCCTCACCGGGAGGCCGCCCTTCTCCGGCGACGTCAAGAGCCTCGCCCGCCAGCACATCCATGGCGAGCCGACCCCGCCGTCCCTGATCAACAAGAACATAACGCCCGGTATGGAGGCCGTGATCCTCAAGGCCTTGGAGAAGGACCCGCAGAAGCGCTACCCCTCCGCCGCCGCGATGCTCGACGACGTGGAATCGGAGGAGGCCCGGCCAGCCCCCCGCGCCGCGGCGACCTCTAAAGCCGCGCCCCGCCGTCGCCGCGTCGGCCTCGTCCTGGCCTCGGTCCTCGCCCTCCTGCTCCTGCTCGGCGGCGCCGCCCTCGCCTCCGGCTACGTGAGCCCCCCGCAGAACGGCGTCGAGACGGCCCTGAGCCGCATAAACCCCGTCGACACGCGGGCGCCCACGGCCCCAGCACCCGCGCAGGAGACGGCCGAAGAGGCGCCCGTCGAGGCCGCCCCCGAGGAGGACCCGCGGCCCGTGGCCTCCACGACGGAGACGCCCGCCCGCGAGGACCGGCCGGCCCGCCGGGCCCTGATCCCGGTGCCAGACGTCACGGCCTACTACGACTACTTCGCGGCGGACACCCTGGCCGCGAGCGGCTTCAGGGTGGTCTACGTCCGCGACTACCGGGAGGGTTTCGCGGCCCGCGGCGTGACCTGGGCCACGGAGCCGGCCCCGGGTACCCTGGCGCCCGAGGGCTCGACCGTTACGGTCTACGCCACCCCGCAGGACCGGCCGCCGCTGTACTAGCGGTTCTCTGCGCGGGCCACGCTCTCGGCCGCCAGATATCGACGGCGGGGACCCGTCTCTGTGGGGATCCTAAGATCCGGCCCGGTAGGCCCCTCTTCTCAGCGTGACAATATGGTTGAGAAGGAAGACGGCGATGGGCAGGGAGGCCGGGTCTTGGGGGTCGAAGGTCGCCCTGTAGCGGCGGTTCGTCATGCCGCCGGAGAGGCGGGCCGCTTCGCCGCCGGCGGAGGCCATGGCGGTGGCCCTGTTGCGCAGCAGGGAGATGCTGGCCTCGTAGCGCCGTCCGCCGGAGCGCAGCGTCAGGAGGGTCGGGGAGCCGGCGGGTTCGGCGGTCAGGGTCTCCCCCTCGCCGGTCGTCATCCCGTAGGTCCCGCCCGGGCGCGGCTCGATCCAGGCCATCACGTCGCCCGCCTGCAGGTGCGTCCTGTTGTCCTCGCCGGCCGTGAGGCGCCCGAAAGGTTCCCCATCGGGGGCGAACAGGATCAGCTCAGGCACGACCATCCCTTGGGCGCGGGCGACGAAGGAGCCGCCCAGAGTCCTGGCGAGGCCGTCCCACGATGCCCGGTCTTCTCCCCGATGATCCATACCCCAGATCATACGACGACGGCCGCGATAGGGTTTCCCCGGCCCCGGCCGAAGGCTGGTAGCCAGGATGACAGCCACCGCCCCGAAGTGTTTAGATTACCCTGGTAAAGACGAGGGATTTGGAGTCTCATGGAGCTACAGAACAAGGACGACATCCGGAACGAGATCCTGCAGTCCTGGCTGCGCAGCGCCTGGGTGTACCCGTTCGAGGGGCCCGACGGGCGCAACTACCTGCGCCTGACCCCCGGCGGCCGGCTGAAGGTGCGGCGCCGGATCGGCGAGCTGGAGAACTCTCTGGGCGTCGAGGGCGAAGAGCTGGCGAGGCAGGAGGAGGCCGGCACCCTCCCCGTCGAGCGCGAGAAGCTGGAGCTCGCGATGATGGTCCAGGCCTACGACTCCGAGCGCCGCTTTATCCGGAGCCAGGGCGGCGTCCTGGGTACCCCGGCCGTCGCCCTGGAGGACGAGACGACGGAGGAGGCCGAGTAGCCCAAAGGCCTAGGCGTCCGGGGCCCCGCGCGTCCTTCCGGGGTCGGCAGAAAGGCGCCCAGATGTGGTGTTTGGGGCTCCGGGGGCGCACTCCAGATGGTGTCCGGTCCGCGCGAAAAGGTGGCGTAGCCCCATTGCCCGTGATAGGCTCTTCTGACCGTGCGCGCCCGACTCCGGCGGGGCGTTGCCGAAGGAAGAGAGAGGGGGGACCTCTCCAGGAACGCGCAACGTTGGCGTCGTCAGGGTGTGCCGGAGAACAGCGCGCGGAGGGTACGGGATCTTGAGCCTCATAAATCGGAAGAAGAGAGAGAGACGAACCGACCGCGGCTACGGGGACTACCGTTCCGGCGGCACGGGCAGGCGGCGCCCCAAGCGGAGCGGCTTCGCCGGCCCGATCATCATCGCCTGCGCTCTCGTGGCCGTGCTGGTGGCGGCCGACTTCTGGTTGAACTCGGGCAAGGTTCACCGCGGCGTCGAGGTCGGCAACGTCTCTCTGGGCGGCATGGAGCCGGCCGAGGCCAGGGAAGTCGTCAGGGAGCGGGCGCTCGGCCCGCTGCAGGAGATAGAGCTCACCGGCCCCGAACGCTTCTCCCGCTCAGCCGAGGAGCTCGGGATGAACTTCCACGTGAACGCGACCGTAGACGAGGCCTACGCTGTGGGCCGCGAGGGGAACCTCCTGGAGCGGCTGGGCGAGCGCCTCAGGGCCGCCTTCCCCGGCATCACCATAGACCCGAACATCGACTACCGCTCCGAGAGGGTAAAGGCCGAGGTAGAGGAGATAGCGGGGCAGGTAGACACGCCGCCCCGGGACGCCACGGTGGAGGTCGTCGGCTCGGAGGTCGAGGTCGGCGAATCCCGCGAGGGCTACAGGCTCGACATAGACGAGACGATGGCGAGCGTGGACGAGGCCATCGACGGCATGACCGGCGAGGCGAAGCTCCGCGGCGAGGTGCTTGGGCCCCGGATCACGACCGCCGAGGCCGAGACGGCCGCCGAGAAGGCGCAAAACGCCGTCGCCCAGCAGCTCGTCTTCGAGCACCAAGACGAGAACTGGACCGTCTCCCCGGCCGACGTGGGCTCCAGCCTCGACATCTCGCCTAACGGCGGCAAGATCTCCGTAAGCCTCAACCGCGACCGCATGAGCGACCGCCTGGCCGCCGTCTACTCCGACCTGACGATAAAGCCCAAGAACGCCTCCTACGACTTCGACGGTTCCGGCAAGGTCGTCGTGGTCCCCGGCCGCGAGGGGCGCAGCATCGAGTGGGAGAACCTGCTCGACTCCGTGGAGAACAACATCTTCGAGGGCAAGCGTGAGTACCAGGTAGAGACCAACGTCGAGAAGCCCAAGTACACCACCGCGGGCCTCGAGGCCAAAAAGCCGACCGAGCTTATCGGCTCCTACAAGACCAACTACACGGCGACCACCGACCAGGGCGCCGAGCGCGTCGCCAACCTCGAGATCGCCTCCAAGGCCGTAAGCGGCACGCTCGTCGCGCCGGGCGACACCTTCTCGATGCTCGACCACGTCACCGACCTCGACTACGAGAAGGCCCACGTCATCGTGGACGGCGCGGAGGAGACCGCCGACGGCGGCGGCCTCTGCCAGGTCACCTCCACGCTCTACAACGCGGCCCTCTACGCCGGCATGGAGATAACGGAGCGCACGGCCCACTTCTCGCAGTTGCCTTACATAAGGCCGGGCATGGACGCGACGGTCTGGTACGGTGACACCTCGACCGAGGCTGACGACCTGGACATGAAGTTCCGGAACACCTCCGAGGGCTACGTGCTCATCCAGGAGACCGTCTCGGACGACGGCTACATCTACGCCAGCATCTACGGCGTCCCGGACAACATTGACGTCGAGATGTCGTCCGAGGAGGTATGGATGACCGATGACGCTTCCAAGTGGGTCACGCACTACGAGAGAAGCGAGGACGGCAAGGTCGTCTACGAGGATTCGTGGGAGACGCGCTACGATGCCCTGGAGGACGAGAAGGGCAAGAAGATCAAGACCCCCAAGGTCCCGATCGCCGAGGTTGACGGTACCTACAACGGGGTGGACTTCAGCACCCTGGAATAATCAGCGTTGGACCAACACGGATCAGAGAAAGAGAGGCCCCCGGTCCGAAACCGGGGGCCTCTCTCTTGCCTATTGAACGCCAAGAGCGGGCGATCCCGTGGCTGGCTAGAGCGTGAGCGCCTTCTGCCCGTTCAAGACGTCCTCGGGCTTGCCGCCGGCGCGGAGCAGGATGGCCTCCCCGTCGAGGAGGAGCACCTCGGCGGGGGAGGGGTGGCTGAGGAAGCCTAAGTTGGAGGCGGAGTAGCCGTAGGCGCCGCTGTAGAAGACGCCGATCAGATCTCCCACCTCGGGCTGGGCGAGCGGTATGTTGTTGCCGAACGAGTCGAGGGGGGTGCAGCAGGGGCCCGCGACGGCCACGCCCTCCTCGGGGACTGCCCCGTCCATGCGGGTGAGGTTCAGGAGCGGGTAGGCCTTGCGGAAGACCTGGCCCATGTTGCCCGTGGCGGTGAGATGGTGGTTCATGCCGCCGTCGGTGACGGCGAAGGTCTTGCCGCGGGTCTCCTTCACGTCGACGACGCGCGTGACGTAGACGCCGGCGTCGGCGACGAGGTAGCGGCCGAGCTCGAAGAGGAAGCGGCACCCTTCGAGGCGTGGGTCGGAGCGGTAGCTCGAGACGATCTCCTGCAGGCCCTCCCCGAAGCGGTCCAGGTCGAACTCGCTCGTCTTCTCGAAGTAGGGGACGCCGAAGCCGCCGCCGAAGTCGATCATCTCTAGAGCGTGGCCGGCGTGGTCGGCGGCCTCGAGCGCGATGTCGAAGATGTTGCGGCAGTGCTCTAGCAGGGGGTCGACCTCGAAGACCTGCGTGGCCGTGTAGACGTGGACGCCCCGAAGGACGAGGCTCTCGTGGGAGAGTACCTTCTCCACCGCCTCGGCGAGGTCGGCCTGGTCGATGCCGAACTGGCCGACCGTGCCGCCCATGCGCATCCCGCTCCCCATGAGCTGGGCCGCGGGGTTGATCCTGATCCCAACGCCTATGGTTTTTCCGGCCTCCTCGGCGATGGCGGCCAGGCGTTCTATCTCGCCCAAGGACTCGACGTTGACGGCGTGGATGCCCTCGTCGACGGCCATCTTTAGCTCCTCGTCCGTCTTGGCCGGCCCGGCGAAGACTATGTCCTCTGGGGCGAAGCCCGCGGCCCGCGCCACGATAAGCTCGCCCGCGGAGGCGACCTCCCCGCCCGCGCCGGCGCGGGCTATAAGCGAGCAGACGGCGAGGTTGGGGTTAGCCTTCAGGGAGTAGGCCACCTCGGTGCCCAGGGCCTCCCGGACGCGGCGGACGCGCTCGGAGATCATCTCCGCGTGGTAGAGGTAGAAGGGCGAGCCGTAGCGCTCGGCTATCTCCGAGACCGGGACGCCGCCCGGGGCGAACTCCCCGCCCTCGGCCCCGGAGCCGCCGAAGCGGGCGGCCAGGTCGTTGGCCTTATCCGTTTGTGTAAGCACTGCTGATCCCCTTGCGGTCGATCTTGCCGTTCGCGTTCTTCGGGAGCTCGTCCCTGACGATGATCTCCTTCGGGATCATGTAGGGCGGGCCGTTGTTTATGGCGTACTCCCTGACGGAGTCTATCGCCCCGTCCTCGCCGCCGTCCTTCAAGGAGATCACGGCTATCACGTCGTGGCCGACGGCCGGGTTCTCGACCCCGAAGGCGCAGGCCTCGTGCACGAGCCCGGAACCGAGGAGGAGGTTCTCGACCTCCTCGGGGCTCAGGCGGTAGCCCTGGTTCTTGATCATGGCGTCCTCGCGCCCGAGAAAGTACAGAAAGCCCTCCTCATCACGCGTGACGGTGTCCCCGGAGTACACGACCCGCTCCACGTCCAGAAGCTCCGGCGGGGCGAGCGGGTTCGGGCGGTAGGCCTTCCTCGTGGCCTCCTCGTTGCCCCAGTAGCCCATCGCCACGGTGGGACCGCGGTGGACCAGCTCTCCCGGCTCGCCGGGGGCCGCCTCCTTGCCCTCCTTGGTTATGACCATGATCTCGGTGTCGGGTATGGCCTTGCCGATGCAGTTGCCCTGCTCGGGGGAGGAGCGGTGGATCTCCCTCGGGTCGAGGTACGTCGAGCGGAACGCCTCCGTGAGGCCGTACATCAGGTAGATCTTCGTCCCGGCGGGCTCGAGCAGGTTCCTGAGCTCATCCAGGTTCGCCTGCGGGATGCGCCCGCCGGTGTTGGCGAGGTAGCGCAGGTGCGTGAGCGGGTTCTCCCTGAGGCTCTTGGCGCCCCGGATCAGGAGCGCCCACAGCGGCGGCACGCCCGTGACGCCCGTGATCTCGTGTCTCCTGAGCGCCTTGAGCAGATCCCCCGGCAGCCTGGACCGGAGCAGGTACAGCGTCGCCCCGGCCCGCAAGGACGTGGTGAACTGGCTCATCCCGGCGTCGAAGTTCAGCGGCAGAGCCGAGAGGATGCGGTCCTCGGGCACGTTCTCCAGGTACGTGCTGACGATCTGCGAGCCGACCACGACGTTGCGCTGGCTCGTCGCAACACCTTTGGGCATCCCCGTCGAGCCCGACGTGTAGAGGATGGTCGCGAGGTCTATCTCGGAGACCGGGCGCTCCTCCCGGAGTCCTTCGCCCTCGAGGGCATCCGTCACGTCCACGTAGGACTTCGCGGCGCTTCCCTCGGGCCTCTGGCCCCTGTAGAACGCGGTCTCGATCGTCCCCGGCCCGAGCTCGTCGAGCTTCGACGTGTCCCCGATCATGACCCGTATGTCGCAGTCCCCTGCGAGGTACTCGACCTGGGGCGCCTTGAAGAGCGGGTTGACGTTGACGTAGGCGGCCCCGATTCGGGAGGCCGCGAGCATGGAGACGATGGCCTCCCACGACTTCTCGACGAGCACGCCCACCCTGTCGCCCTTGCCCACGCCCGCGTCGATCAGGGCGGCCCCTAAAGAGCTGCTTTCCCGCTCGAGATCCTCGTAGGTGTGTTCGGCGTCGCCGTCGACGATCGCGAGCTTCTGGGGGTCGCGTTCCAGGGTGTTGTGGAGGAGGTCGTGGAGGACGAATTCCGGGCGGGGCATCAGGCAGCCTTGCCCTCCACGAGCGCGGCTATGGCGTCGACGGAGCCGAAGTTCTCCTCGTCGAACTCGTCGTCCTCGACGGTGATGCCGAACTCGTCTTCGAGAAAGGTGACGAGCTCGACCGTCTGGAGCGAGGTCATGACGCCGTTCTCTATGAGGAGCTCGTCGTTGGCGACGTCGCGCCCGCCCGTCACGTTCTCCTGCAGCCAGCCGCGTATGGCGACCCTGGCGTCCGTGTTGTTTGCAACCATCTCTCTATCTCCTTATCTGAGCCAGAACGTCGCTTCGCCGTCGCCGATGTTATACGACCAGCGGGCCACCGACGTCGCGCGCTCGTGCTGCGCCTCGTCGGCGAACTTCGTCATGAGCGTGTTGCGCCGGTCGTTGCGGTGGAAGAAGCCGAGCCGCAAGAGGTCGCTTGACCGCGGGCCGGTCGGCGAATCGGAGAACCTGTACCGGATGATATGCGCCCCCGCCTCCCGCAGCAGCCGGACGCTCTCCCGCAGCAGCGCCCGCGCCACCTCGCGGCGCCCCGGAAGCGCGACCAGGTCCAGGATGTAGCCGTCCTGGCCGCCGGAGACGGTCCGGACCACGGCGTAGCCCGCGAGCCCGCCGGCCTCCCGCACCACGAGCACCGTGACGGGCGCCTGGGGCGATCCCGGCCCGTAGCGCCACCTCAGGAACGCCGCGTCCTTCTCGACCACGCACGAGACGCCGGCGGCCACCCTCTCGAAGAGGACGTCGAAGGACTCGTCGAAGTGCTGGATGGGCTCCACCTTGGGGCCGCCCGCAAACGCGCCGCCCAAAGCGCCGTCCATCAGGCGCAGCCCGCCGTTCATCAGGCCCTTGACCGGGCCCGGGATCGGGGCGCGGGGCCTGGGCGGCTGGTAGCCCTCGGGTTCGGGGGGCTGCTCCATGCCCTCGGGGGACGGGCGGCCGTTGGGGGAGCTCCCGTTCTCCGGGTTCAGGAGCCGCTCCATGGGCCCCGGCATCGGGAGGCGCGAGACGTTCAGCAGCTTGGCCGCGTACTGGAGCTGGCCTGCGTCCACCGCGCCGAACTTCGACTGGACGCCTATAACCTCGGGCACCATGTCTAAAGAGACGCAGTTCTCGCAGGTGGAGAAGAACTTTCGCATGAGCATTAGGGCGTGGAACCCGTAGTCCGGGTGGCCCATGTAGTCCCCCGGCGAGTGGGCGACGACCCGGCGGCCGTTGACCCTGTAGTGGAGCGGTGTAGCCGCCAGGTGGCCGACCACCTCCCCGTCCTCCGTCGCCGCCACCCAGCGGTGGATCTCGCCGGCCAGCGGGTGGGTGCCGAGCCAGTCGTAGACGCCGTCGTAGAAGCCGAGCTCCTTGACCTCAGGGAGGTAAGGGAACGCGCGGACGCGCAGCTCCCCGACGCCCCTGGCGTCCCCCTCCTCGAACGGCCTGACCTTCGCCTTTTTCGCCATCTAGGAGAGGAGGGCCGCTTCGAGGGAGGCCGCTTCGGGCGCCCTTTCGCGGGGACGCGTCGGGGTTAAAGCTGTCATCGTCCGGGCTCCATACTCTTCTTCCCCCTCCAGGTCTCGGCGCAAGGTTCTCTCTTCGGCAGGGTTCGCCACGCGATCGGATTACAGGGGCAGAGTGTAAATGAGGCGCCCCGCAAAATCCAAGCCCGAAGGGGCTCTCTCCGGGTCCCCCGCGCGGCGTCCGACGGGCGGATTTCCGGCCCCGGCTTGAAGGTTCGGCGGGTTGCGCCGATAATGAGCGTCCGCGCGTCGCCGCTGTATCATGAAAAGGCGGCGCGGGTCGCACTGTAGGAGGGGCGGACGGTTGAAGGAAATAAGCAAGGAAGGCGGGCCGCGGGCCGCCCGGAGGACGGGTGGCGACGGCCAGGAGGCTAACGGCGCGCCGCCGCGCAGCCGCCGGTCGCGCAGCCGCAAGGATCGCGGCCGGAGGTCGTCGTACGCCCTCAGGCGCGGGATCGCCCTGGTGGCCGCCGTGGCGTGCTTCCTGTTCGCCGGGTTCGCGTTTTTCGACCTTCTCGCAGGAGAGGGCGGCATCCAGCGCGGCGTGCGCATAGGCGACGTCGACGTGGGTGGGATGGGCAAGGAAGAGGCCCGCGCGGCCGTGGAGAAGAACGCCGCCGACACCTTCAAGGAGATCTCCTTCGGCGAGGGCCCCGACGCCGTCTCCATGAACGCCGGGGAGCTCGGCGTGAAGGTCAACGCCGCGGCCGCCGTCGAGGAGGCCTACGCCCTCGGGCGGACCGGCGGCCCCTTCGCCCGCCTCTCCGACGCCCTCGGCGCCTCCTTCGGCGGGACCCAGATCGACCTCAAGGCCACCTACGACGAAGGGGCGGCCCGGGCGGCCGTCGACAGGATCGCCGGCGAGTTCAACCGGGAGCCCAAGGACGCCACCTTCACCGTCGCCGAGGGCGGCGACGTCAAGGTCCAGCCCGCCCAGAACGGCCGGGCGCTGGACAAGGAAGCGACCCTGGCGAACCTCAAAGGGGCGCTCCGGAACATGAGCGGCCGGGTGCCGCTCGCCGAGGGTCCGGCGCCGGAGCCGGAGATCACGACCGCCGAGATCCAGAAGAGCAAGCCCGAGAGGGTGATCGGGGAGTACCAGACGGACTTTCTCTGGGACTCGAACCCCAACCGGAAAGAGAACATGAAGCTCGCCGCCGGCGCCGTGAACAACACGGTGGTCAAGCCCGGAGAGGTCTTCTCGTTCAACGCGCTGGCCGCGAAGCTCGACTACAAGGAGGCGAAGACCTTCTCCGACGGCGGCGTCGGCTTCGCCAACGGCGGCGGCCTCTGCCAGGTCTCCTCGACGCTCTACATGGCGGCCCAGTACGCGGGGCTCGAGATCGTCGAGCGGGAGCCCCACTACGCGGTCCTGCCCTACATCAAGCCGGGCTTCGACGCGACGGTGTGGTTCGGCGACGAGTACGGCAATGGGGCCATCGACATGCGCTTCAAGAACACCACCGACGCCCCCATCCTCATCCGCGAGTGGGTCGACGAGAAGGGCTTCCTTAACGCCCAGATCCTCGGCCAGCCCACGGGCAAGAAGGTCGAGATGTCGACGGAGAAAATCTTCGAGGACACCACCCGCGGCATCCGGTGGGACACCTACAAGAAGGTCACGGAGAACGGCGAGGTCACCTTCGACGGCAGGATCCACACCTACACGTACTCCTACAACCCGCCCCCGCCGGAGGACGGGCCCCACTACGAAACCTCGGCCCCCAGGGTGTCCGGCTGGAACGATCCCGGCAACACCACCGGCTGGGCCGAAGTACCCGAGTAGCTCGATGCCCGCGGCGGGACCGAACATCCGTGATCGGGGCACCCCTTGAACCTCTTCCCGCGCAGAAAGATGTTCGCCTCGCGCGCCGAGACCCGCCGCCGCAGGCTCAGGGTCCGCCTCGGCTCCCTAGCCGCCCTGCTCGTGGTCGCCGTGGGCGCCGTGTTCCTGATCAACGGTCTCTCCGATGGGGCGCCGTCCGCCAGCCTCGCCCCGCTCTCTGAGGGAGACAAGGGCCCGGAAGCCCGGCAGGGGGACGACTCCCGGCCCGGCGAAGGGGCCGCGGGAGCGGAGCCCGGAGCGGGGCAGAAGGAGGCCCCGCCCGAGGAGCCGCCGCTCCCGGACCCCGAGCAGAAGACCCCGGAGGCCGCCGCCTTCGTCGCGGTGGCGCCCGAGTTTCCGGGGGTGACGCCGGAGAACGTCGGGAACGTCTACAGGAGCAGGATGGACCCCTCCTGGGCCTCCGTCCGGTTCACCCCGGAGGGCGAGAGAGAGGACTTCGTCGTCTTCGCGCACAAGGAGGGGGACCTCTGGCGGGCCGAGAAGTCCATCAGGGCCGACGAGCCCGACTACCCGGACAACGACGTGGTCCCGCTCGCCGGGGTCCCGAAGGACCTCCTCGACTACGTCTACGAGGAGAACCTCTTCGCCGCCGAGGTCCCCGAGCCAGAGGTGGAGAGGGTGGACGGCCTGCCCGACGTCGGCCCCGCCGAGGTCCCGCCGCTGGAGCCCGTCCTCGACGACGTGCCTGAGGGCGAGCGGGAGAAGGTAGAAGAGGTCGTGGGCCGGCTCGAGGAGCGGGTCGAGGGCTACGACGGGGTGGCCGGCGTCTACGTGCGGGACCTGGAGGGGGGCTACGGCTACGGGGTGCGGGCCGACGAGGAGTTCTTCTCGGCCTCGATCATCAAGGTCCCCGTTATGGTCGCCGTCTACCGCAAGGTCGAGAGGGGCGACCTGAGCTTCTCCCAGGAGGTGGAGCTCAAGGAGGAGGACTGGGCCGCCGGCGCGGGCTGGCTGCAGTGGGAGGAGGCCGGCACGAAGCAGACCGTCGGCGACCTCCTGCTCCTGATGATGACCCAGTCGGACAACGTCGCCACCAACGCCCTCGTGCGCCTGGTCGGCGGCAGCGATCACGTAAACGACGTCGCCCGGTCCCTGGGCGCCAAGGACACCCTCCTCTACCAGAAGGTCAGCAGCGAGCGGGGCGTCGTCCCCGGGATCGACAACAGGACCACCCCGCGCGACATGGCAAACATGCTCCAGAAGATCGCCGACGACGAGGCCGCGAGCGAGAAGAGCTGCGGGTACATGATAGACCTCATGCTCACCAACGAGCTCGACTGGTGGCTCGACGCCGGCCTCCCCGCGGACGTGTACGCGGCCAACAAGGCGGGCTGGCTCTACCAGGTCTACGGCGACGTCGGCATCGTCGAGCACGAAGGCCGCCGCTACACCGTAGCCATCCTCAGCAAGCACGGCTCGGCCACCGTCGACGAGGGCGCCCTCCTCATAGAGGACCTGTCGAGGATAGCCTGGGAAGCGCAGGACGGCTAGGCTCTAGGTGTCGTCGGGGGCACCGCATCCCTCTACGAGAACGTAAACCCGAACCTGAGAACGGTCGGCCGGGAGACGGCACTTTCCCGTCCGGGGCGCTGGTCTCCGATAGGACCGTAACCGGACCCGCCTACGTAACCGGCAGCGGTCTACCGGCCAGCGCGACCGTCCGCAAACCACCCGTCGTCCCCGCAAGATCCATGCACCCACCCACGACCCCCGTAGGGGCGGGTTCGAGAACCCGCCCGGGGAACCTCCCGAAACGACCAAACAGACCATCCGCCAGGGGTACGTCGACAGACGCTCAGGCGCGGCGCCTCAGGAGCCCGGCCACGGACTTCAGCTCCTCCGTGCGCAGCACGAACGCGACACCGAGGTAGGCGGCCATGGAGGCGCCGCCGACCGTTAGGAGGACGAGGAGCCGGCCGGCGAAGTCCGAGCCGGTGCCGAGTAGGGAGGTGCCGGCGAGGGCGACGGCGTACATGACGGCGCCGGCGGCCAGCATCTTGGCGAGCGAGGCGAGGAGGCGGCGGCCGTCGATGCGGCCTATCTCCCGGCGGGTCGTGACGAGGGCGAGGACCGCGAGCACGGCGTAGGCGATGGAGAGGGCCAGCACGACGCCGACGGCCTCAAAGAGATGGGAGAGGCCGTAGGCGAGGGCCGCGTAGACAAAGAGGATGCCGACGTTCAGGAGGGCCGGGGTCTTGGTGTTCTGGCGCGAGTAGAAGGCGCGGACGAGGAAGAAGTACGCCGAGTAGCCCAGCAGGCCCACCGAGTAGGCGACGAGCAGGGCGGCGACCGCCCGGGTATCGGAGGCCTCGAACTCGCCCCGCTGGTAGAGGAGGCCCACGATGGGTTGGGCGAGCACGACCATGCCGACCGTGGACGGCACCACGACGAAGAGCATGGTCCTGAGCCCGAAAGAGAACGTCTCCCTGTAGCCCTCGGCGTCCTCCCTGGAGTGCTTCTCGGAGAGCTCCGGCATCAGGGCGGTGGCTATGGAGACCACGAAGATGCCGTAGGGCAGGGAGAATATGGTGAACGCGTAGGTCAGGTCCGCGTAGGCGCCGTAGCGGGTGGCGAGGTGCGCGGCCACGAGCTGGAAGAGGACGGACGCCGCCACCAGCACGACCATCGGCCCCGCCAGCTTGGCGGTCGGCAGCAGGGCGGGGTGCCCGAGCTGCGGGCGGGGCCTGTAGCCGAGGGCGAGCAGCGTGGGGACCAGGGCGAGCGCCATTACCGCGACCCCGACCGTCACCCCGAAGGCGAGCACGTAGAGGGCCAGGGAGCGGTCTGCGTCGCGCAAAAAGAAGAAGGCGACAAAGGAGCCTATGATGATCAGGTTGTTCAGCACGGGCGCGAAGGTCGGCAGGAAGAACCGCCTGTGCGCCTGGAGCACCCCGGTCGCGATGGTGGTCACGCCGTAGAAGACCATCTGCAGGGCGAAGATGCGGAAGAAGAACACCGCGTAGCCCTCGGCCTGCCGCACCTCCGCGGGAGAGAGCGTCGAGGCCTCCCAGTCGCTGACGAGCGCCACGAGGGGCCCGGCGAAGACGATCCCCGCGAGGGCCAGAAACCCCATGAGCGGCAGGACCAGGGTGAAGAGGGCGTTCGTCAGGCGGCGGGCGTCGTCCTCGCCGTGGGACGTCATCCTCTCCACGAGCACCGGGATAAAGATCGAGTACAAGATGCCGCCGATGAAGAGCTCGTAGATCAGGCTGGGCAAGAGAATGGCGACGGCGTAGGCCTGCGCCACCACGGCCCCCGCCCCCGCGCCGAGCGCCGCCGCCTGCGCCGACCACCGCAGGTACCCCGTCGCCCGCGACAAGACCGTCGCCGCGGAGATGGAGAGCACCGACCGCAGAATTCCGGTCAAGGGATCACGCCGCCTTCGGCGGCCCTGGGCGCGCCTTACGCCCCCGGGGCCTCGACTCTAGCAAGGTGCCTCGCGTCCCTCGGCCTGGCGCCTTTAGGCCGTATCCGGCATCCCGGTGGCCTCTCCTCGGACCGCATAGCGGGCTCCCGCACGAAACGACGCTCCCGCGGGCGGTGCGTCCCGCGCGACCGGACAAGGTCCGGGAGATGGAGAGCCGATAGCCGGGGACGAGCCCGGGCCCGCGGCGCGCCGACAAGCCCTCTACGGGATCTCTTCCGGGGGGCGGCCGATCCACTCTTTGTAGATCTTCTCGTAGGTGCCGTCTTCTTTTATCTCGGCCAGGGCCTGGTTGACGGGCTCGATGAGGGGGCTCTCCTTCGGGAAGGCGATGCCGTACTGCGAGCCCGTGGGGATCACCTCGACGAGCTCCAGCGCCCCTTCGGACTCTTCGACCTTCCTCTGCGCGGCGGGGAGGTCGTAGATCACGCCGTCCACCGTCTCCTCCTCCAGCGCGGCAAAGGCGTCGTTTATGGTCTTGGGGTAGGTGCGGACCGCCTCGACGTCGCCGGCGTTCAGGAGCTCCCCGGCCTCGGCCTGGCCCATCGTGCCGGTCTGGACGCCTAGAGTCATCCCCTCCAGGTCTCCGGTCGACTCTATCTCCGAGCCGCTGCGGACGACGAGCGCCTCTTCCACGTTGTAGTAGGGGTCGGAGAAATCGACCTGCTGCCGGCGGTCGGCGGTGATGGTCATGCCGGAGATGACCGCGTCGAAGAGGTTCGAGCTGAGGCCCCGTAGGAGGCTGTCGAACTGGACGTTCCGGTACTCGACCTCAAGGCCGGTCCTATCGGCCACCTCGTTCATAAGGTCGATGTCGAAGCCCTTGGGACCCTTGCGCGGGGCGAACTCGAACGGCGGGTAGGCGACGTTGGAGGCGACGACTATCTTGCCGTCGGCCAAAGCCGGGCTCGTGGTCTCCTCCTGCCGCACGACGTCCGCGGGGGACGGTTCGTCTTCGCCCACGCTGCATCCCACCGCAAAGAGGGCGCAGAAGACGAGCGTCGCCGCGAAGTGCCTCACCGACCACCCTCTCACCCTGAGTCTTCCCTCCCGCGTCTGAGACCCGGGGATTCCGCCCGTCGGGCGGGACGGCCGGGTGTGGCGTTCCGTGCACGCAATACTATTCAGCAGACCCCATCCGGTCAAGGCGCCGGGGGCGTATACGACGCTCTAGGCCGTGCGGCGGTTCAGGCGGCGCTCGAGGCCGTTTGCCAGGTAGATCAGGGGCAGGCAGATCGCCAGGTAGA
>JAUJMB010000075.1:0-4741 GCA_030447045.1 Rubrobacteraceae bacterium
TCGCGCTCGGTTATGCCGGTCTCCTCGGCCATCGCGTCGAGCACGTTCTCGCACTCCTCGACGCTGCGGCCGTGGACCATGCTGAACACGGAGTAGGGCCAGTCCTCGTAGGTCGGGCGCTCGTAGCAGTGGCTCACCGCCTGGTACTGGGCGAAGGCGTTGCCCACCTCTTCGATGCGCTCCTCGGGGACCTTCCAGACGCCCATCGCGTTCGCCCTGAAGCCCGCCTTGCGGTGGTAGAGCACGGCGGAGAAGCGGCGCATGATCTTGCGCTCCCTCAGGTCGTGCGCCCGCTCCAGGAGCTCCTCGTGGGTGAGCCCCACCTGCCGGCCCCACAGGTCGAAGGGCCGCGGTGTCAAGGGCACGTCCTCCTGCAGCGCCTTTATGGCGGCCTTGTCGTCCTCGGTGACGTTCCGGTCGGCGCCCTGTCGGTCGGCCTCGCCGTACTGCGGGGCCTCCTTCTTGGCGGTCGCCCCCTTGTTCATGTCGAGGGTGACCCCGATCTTGAACAGCTTGAGCGTCGGCAGGATGCGCGTCCTCTCGGCGCCGCTTATATGGTGCAGCACGTCGACGGTGCCCTCGAGGCCCAGGCGGGAGTCAGGTGGGACGGCGACCGTGTACCAGAGGTTGAACTCGTTGTTGCGCTCGTAGTTGTGGGTGACGCCGGGGTGGGAGTTTATAGCCTTCGCGCCCTCGTTAAGCCTCTCGGCCGGGATCGTGGCGGCGACCAGGCTCGACTCGTAGCCCAAGACGCGGGTGTCGAAGATGGCGCTGATCTGGCGTATCACGCGGCCGCGCTTGAGCGCCTCTATGCGGCGGATCACCTCGTCGCCGCCTATCCCCAGCTCGCGTCCGATCGCCGCGAACGGCTCCCGTTCCAGCGGCACCTCGCGCTGGATGAAATTGAGGATGTCCTTGTCTATGCTATCCATCATTCGGCTGTCGGAGACTGTGCTTACCACGTTTTGGAGCGCCCTTCCACGACGGTTTCAATCTACTGTTGCGGGCCATCATAACAGGCAAGATCGAATTCTGGTATGAGAATGTTTACGGTGTTACGTTCGGGCGGGCCTCCGATGATCGGCCGTCCGGAACGCGCGCCCTTCGCCCGGCGGGTCGGGGGTTATCTGGCCCTCCGGGCTACCCCCGCTCCTCCATCGCCTTCTGGTACTCGGCGTGGACGTTCTGGATGTCCTTCCAGACGAGGCGCTTGGTGTTGGATAGGTCGTCCCCGCGCTGGCGGAGGACGTAGGCCGGGTGGAAGGTCGCCATGGCCCTGGCGCCGCCGGGCAGGTCGTACCACTTGCCGCGGTCTTTGGTGATCTTGAAGTCCTTGTCGATGAGCGTCTTGGCGGCGGGCCCGCCGAGGCAGAGGATTATCTCTGGCTTTACCGCCTCCATCTGGCCTTGGAGGTAGGGGTTGCAGGCCCGGATCTCCGAGGTTTTCGGCTGGCGGTTCTTCATCCGGCCGCCCTCCGCGACGGCGGCCCGGCACTTGACGGTGTTGGTGAGGTAGACCTTGTCGCGGGTGAGGTCCACGGCGGCGAGGATGTCGTCGAGGAGCTTGCCGGCCCGGCCGACGAAGGGCAGCCCCGTGGCGTCCTCGTTCTCGCCGGGTCCCTCGCCGACGAGCATGAGCGGCGAGTAGGGGTCGCCGCTGGCGAAGACCGTGTTCGTGCGGGTCATCGCGAGGTCACACCTCGTGCAGACGGAGACCTGCCTGGCGAGGTCCTCCAGCCTTTTCTCGCGACCCTCGCCGCCGTCGGTGGCGTCGAAGAGACTCTCCAAAACTCCTCCTGAAAATCGCGTGCTTGTGCTATTCTACACCGCACGTTTAACGGGTTTTCGGGAGAGCGTTTGCCTATTATCGAGTTCAGCGGGGTGGACAAGTTTTTCGGGGACTTCCACGTCCTCAAGGACATAGACTTCTCCGTGGACGAGGGCGAGGTCGTCGTCGTCATCGGGCCGTCCGGGTCGGGCAAGAGCACGCTACTTCGGTGCATAAACGGGCTGGAGGAGATAACCTCGGGCGAGCTCATCGTGGACGGCTTCCCGGTCCACGACAAGGGGACCGACATTAACAAGCTCCGCTCGGAGATAGGCATGGTGTTCCAGCAGTTCAACCTCTACCCGCACATGACCGTCGCCGAGAACATAAAGCTCGCCCCGGTACGCGTGAAGAGCGTCCCCCAGGGAGAGGCCGACGAGCGGTGCTCTAAGTTGCTCGCGAGGGTAGGCATCCCCGAGCAGGCAGACAAGTACCCGGAGAGCCTCTCCGGGGGGCAGCAGCAGCGGGTGGCGATAGCCCGCGGGCTCGCGATGGAGCCCAGGATCATGCTCTTCGACGAGCCTACCAGCGCTTTGGACCCCGAGATGATCAGCGAGGTCCTCGACGCGATGGCCGACCTCGCCCGCGGCGGCATGACGATGGTGGTCGTCACCCACGAGATGGGCTTCGCCCGCCGCGTCGCCGACAGGGTGGTCTTTATGGACGAGGGCCGCATCGTCGAGGTCGGCACGCCGGACGACTTTTTCGACAACCCACAGAACGAACGCACGAAGCGGTTCTTGAACCAGATAGTCCATTAGCCAGGGGCGTACGGGCCTTGGCCGCAAACCAGTTCCGCGAGGTCTCGGGCCTGCTCCTCGGGGCCGGGGAGCGCTACCGCACCGCCCGCGCCACCATCACGCACCGACGACGCGGCGACCTCGCCACCGAGGCGGAGGCCCGCTACGTGGAGTACGGCTTTCGCCGCGGCATCCTCTCCAACTTCGACCCCCCTTTCGACGTGCCGCGCTACCGGGAGTACGCTGACCTGGAAGAGGTGTCGCGCCTCTGGCACGAGCGCCCGGACCGCTGGCGCCAGGAGACCGAGGCCGGGGATGGCTCCGGGACCGCGTACCGCGTGGCCGACGGGAGGGGGCCGTGGTGGTACTACGGGACGTCCGGCCACGCCAACTACTCTCCGACCAATAACGGCGGGTTCTCGCCGGACGGGGAGCTCTCGTGCCTGCTCGATCCCTACGAGATACGGTACAGCCTCGGGGATTGCGACATGCGGATCACGGGCCGCGCGGAGAAACTCGGCCGGGACACCATCGAGGTCGAGGCGAGGGCCGTCTCCTGGGACTATGCACCCATCGGGCCTTTCTGGGATGGCGCCGACGATTACCTGATCTCCGTGGACGCGGGGATCGGGGTCATCCTGCGCTTCGCCTCCAGGCTTCGGGGCGAGGAGTGCGACGTGTTCGAGGTGACCGGGCTGGAGCTCGACGAGCCCTTCCCCGGAGGCACGTTCGTCCTGGATCTGCCGGAGGTGGAGTTCAAGAGGATAGATACACTGGAGTAAAGCGCGTTGCGGTTGGGGAGGCGGGGGGCTATCTTTTCCGGGCGGGTGCCATTTCTGAGGAGAGATCGGAGTCGGCGTGAAGACGAGGTCGGTGCTCGAAGGCGTAAGCCCCTACAACCCGCCGCGGCTGCGGGATGAGATCTCGGTCGACCAGGGCTCCGAGAGGTACGTGAAGCTGACGATGAACGAGCTCTCCTTCGGCCCGCTGCCGGAGGCGAAGGCCGCCATCGTCGAGACCCTCTCCCGGGCCGGGCGCTACCCCGACCGCGACGCCACGCCCCTGCGCGAGGCCATAGCCCGCGCCAACCCGGGCCTCTCCCCCGCAAACGTCGTCGTCGGCAACGGCTCCAGCGAGACGCTCGTCGACCTCATGCAGATCCTGGACCGTCCGGGCGGTGTAATCATCCCGTGGCCCTCCTTCCCCTTCTACGTCTCCGCCGCCCGCGTGGTCGGGCTGGAGGCGAAGAAGGTCCCGCTCGACGGGCACCACAGGGCCGACCTCGACGCGATGCTCGCCGCGGTGACGGGAGAGACGCGGGCCGTGATCCTCTGCAACCCCAATAACCCGAGCGGGACCTACCTCCCGCTCTCTGAAGTGCGCCGCTTCGCGGGGGCCCTGCCCGAGAACGTGCTCCTGATCCTAGACGAGGCCTACTACGACTTCGTCGACGACCCGCTCTACTCCGGCTCCCACGAGCTCGTGCTCGAGTCGGAGAACGTCGTCTCCACCAGAACCTTCTCCAAGGTGCACGGCCTCGCGGGCTTCAGGGTCGGCTACGGCCTGGCCCCGGAGGGACTCGCCCGCCTCGTCTGGAGCGCGCACGTCCCCTTCTCCGTGAACCAGGCGGGGCAGGCCGCGGCAAGGGCCTCCCTGGGCCAGCCCGAGGCCATCGCCGGGCGCTCCCGCCTTATGAAGCGCGAGCGGGAGCGCGTGCAGGAGGCCTTCGGCGCGGCGGGCCTGGAGTACGTCCCCTCCCACACCAACTTCGTCATGGTCGGCGCGAAGCCTGGGCTCTTCGAGAAGACCGGCGTCCTCGTGCGCGAGGGCGAGGCGTTAGGCTACCCGGTCGGGTGGAGCCGGGTCACCATAGGCGGCCCCGAGGAGAACGACCGGCTGCTCGCGGCGCTCCGCTAGGGGATCCCCTAGGGGAGCGTCGGTCTCAACCCAGCAACAAGGCGACGACGATGAGGACTATGCCGACCGTCGCGACGTTCCAGACGAGCGAGCGGACGAGCGGGACGCCGGCGGCGTAGAGGGGCACGTAGGCGACGCGTCCCCAGAGGTACAGCCGCGCCCCCCACTCGGTGAGCGCGTTGTGGGTTTCGGAGACGTGCGCGGCGAGGACGACGGCGGCGAACAGCGGGAAGGTCTCGAGAAAGTTGCGCAGCGC
>JAUJMB010000075.1:4841-7530 GCA_030447045.1 Rubrobacteraceae bacterium
GAGGTCGGGGATGCTTATGTGCTCGTCGGGCCCGTGGGCGTCGCGCACGTCCCCGGCCCCGTACATCACGCACGGCGTCTCCCCGAAACGTACAAAGAGGCGCATGTCGGCGCCGTAGGAGACGCCTTCGACTACGGGTTCCCGTCCGGTCGCGAGGGCGTGGGCACGCTTGACGGCCTCGCAGATCGGGGCGTCAACGGGAACCTCGGCCGGGGCGAACTGGCCGCCGAACCACTCGAGGACCGGGGGGTTCTCCTGCAGCCAGGGGTCCCCGTCGGCGACGCCGGAGATGCGTTCGCGGACCTGGGCCTTAAAGGCATCCACCTCTTCGCCCGGCATCAGGCCGGCCCGGCCCTCCGCCACGAGCCCCTCCGGCACGGTCGAGGCCCAGTTCCCCGCCCGCACGACGCCTATGTTGATGGGGACCTTGTTCTCCAAATGATCGTAGAGGGGGTGGGAGAGCGTGGCGTTGCGCTCGCGCTCAAGCTCGCGCAGCGCCCCGAAGAGCGGGACGAACTTCTCCAGTGCCGAGACGCCCTCGTCGCGGACGGCGGCGTGGGCTGAGCGCCCGGGGACGGTGAGGCGGAAGACGAGCGAGCCCCCCTGGGCCGGCACGAGCCGCAACCTGGTCGGCTCTGTTATGAGGGCCGCGTCGGCGTGGTAGCCCCGGAGCACGGCCGAGAGGGCGCCGAGCCCCCCGTTCTCCTCCCCCACGGTCGCCGTCACCGTCACGTCGCCCAGCAACTCGACGCCGACGGCCTCCAACGCGTCGAGCGCCGCCAGGTGGGTGACGAGCCCGCCCTTCATGTCGCAGGAGCCCCGGCCGTAGAGCCTGTCGCCGACCACCTCGCCCCCGAGCGGGTCGTGGACCCAGGCTTCCGGCTCCCCGGGCGCTACCGTGTCGACGTGGGCGTTGAGGAGCAGCGACCGGCCTCCTCCCCTTCCGCGGCGTACCCCGGCGACGTTCGGGCGGTTCTCGTAGGTCTCCTGGCCGCCGACGTGGTCGCGGTAGGGATCGGTCTCTTCTGCCGTCGCCTCCCACACGTCCACCTCCAGGCCGCGCCCGCGGAAGGCGTGCTCCACCTTCTCCTGGACGGCCCCCTCCTCGCCCGTCGTCGAGGGGACGCGCACCAGCTCCTGCAGGAGCCTCACGGCGTCGTCGCGGCGGGCCTCCACCTCGCGGGCCACGGCGTCCACGAGCTTCCGGTCAAGGTCCGTCATCAGGCCTCCCCTAAAAACAACGCCGACGGGTAGGGCGGCACCGTAGCACGGCCGCCGGCCCGACGCTTGACCGGACAACGTCGCGTAACTATATTGGCTTTCTAGAAACCACGGTTCGGGACCCCGCGCAGGTCCCGTCGGATACGGAGAAGGGCTTCATTATGGCAAAGGGTCTGTTCGGGAGGGTTCTGCCGCTGTTCTTTCTGGCGGCGGTGTTGATGGCGACGCTCGCCGCCTGCGGCGGCGGTGGAGGAAGCGGAGGCGGGCAGGGGGGTGGAGAAGACATTACCGTCGCCTCGGACATCGCCTACCCGCCGTTCGAGTTCGAGAAGAACGGCGAGCCCGTCGGGTTCGACATAGACCTCATGAACGAGATCGGCAAACGCGCGGGCTTCACGCCCGAGTACCAGAACGTCGGCTTCGACGGCATAATCGGCGGCCTCGCCAACAACCAGTACGACGCCGTCATCTCCGCCATGACCATCACGCCAGAGCGCCAGAAGCGCATAGACTTCTCCGAGCCCTACTTCAACGCCGACCAGTCCCTGCTCGTGTCTAGCGACTCCGACATAGGGTCCGTGGACGAGATCGGGGACGCCACCGTCGGCGTCCAGATCGGGACGACCGGCGAGATCAAGGCCAAAGAGTTCAAGGACCAAGGCGAGTTCAGCGGTGAGGTTCGCACCTTCGACACCATCGAGGACGCCTTTGCGGCGCTCAACAACGGGCAGATAGACGCCATCATCAACGACCTACCCGTCTCCCAGGACGAGGTCAACAGCTCCGACGGGGCCCTGGAGATCGTGCAGGTCATCCCGACCGGCGAGCAGTACGGCATCGCCTTCCCCAAGGGCAGCGACCTGCGCCCGGACGTCAACAAGGCGCTCCAGGAGATAAAGGACGACGGCACCTACGAGGAGATCTACAAGAAGTGGATCGGCCGCGCCCCCGAAGAGATCCCAGAGTAGGGCGGTAGCACGATGCCTTTCGAGTGGCCCGTGGAGATCGACCCGGGCCGCTTCAGCCCCTCGAACATCCAGGAGCAGTACCTGGACTTCGGAGTGATCTCCGAGAACTTCGACACCCTGCTGCAGGCTTTCCTCGTGACCATCGTGCTGGCGCTCCTCGCCGAGTTGCTCGGCATAGTCCTCGGGCTCGTGCTGGCGCTCATGAAGATAGGGCGCTCGAAGATCTTGAGCGCCCCGGCCCAGGTCTACATAGACATCTTCCGGGGGACGCCGCTGCTGGTCCAGATAATCTTTATCTACTTCGCCACGCCCAACATCGGCATCCGCATCGAGAGCCTCTTCTTCGCCGGTTTGGTGGCCCTTACCCTAAACAGCGCCGCCTACGTCGCGGAGATCTTCCGCTCCGGCATCCAGAGCATAGACAAGGGACAGATGGAGGCGGGCCGGGCCTCGGGCCTCACCTACGCCCAGACCATGCGCCACATCATCGTCCCGCAGGC
>JAUJMB010000076.1 GCA_030447045.1 Rubrobacteraceae bacterium
GTCTGCGTCGTGCGCAAGGAGCAGTGAAGCTCTACACCGCCGACGAGATGTCCCGCGCGGACGGTGGGGCCCAAGACCTCGGCATCCCAGGCGGCGTCCTCATGGAACGCGCCGGCGTGGCCATGGCCGAGGAGATCCTGAAGCGTTACCCGGATCACCGAACGGTCGTCGTCTGCGGCGGCGGCAACAACGGCGGCGACGGCTTCGTCATCGCCCGCGAGCTCCACAGGTCCGGCGCCGAAGTCTCCGTCGTGGCCACCAAGGACGAATACTCCGGCGACCCCGCGACCAACCTCGAAGCCCTCAGAAACCTCCGTGTGGACGTCCACGGCCCCGAGATGCTGGGCAGGCTCCTCGACGGGGCCGGCCTCGCCGTGGACGCGCTCTTGGGCACCGGGTTCTCGGGGGAGGTGCGGGAGCGGGAGGCCGCCCTGATCCAACAAATCAACGACGCCGGGGTGACGACCGTGGCCGTGGACGTGCCCTCGGGCGTGGACGGCTCGACGGGCGAGGTCGCAGGGGAGGCGGTGCGGGCCGACCTGACCGTCTGCGCGCACGCGGCGAAGGTGGGGTGTGTGATCTCCCCCGGCCGCGAGCACGCCGGCGAGACGGTCGTCGTCGAGATCGGCATCCCGCCCGAGGCCGACGTCGAGCCTTCGCTCTCTTGGACGGACCGGGGCGCCCTCCGCGGCCTCGTCCCGCGCACGCGGGAGCCCGCCCACAAGTACTCCGCGGGCGCCGTCATGGTCGTCGCCGGCTCCCGGGCGATGACGGGGGCCGCCGTCATGAGCGTGCGCGGCGCCGAGAGGGCCGGCTGCGGCATAACCTTTCTCGCGACCTCCGCGGGCGCCGCCCCGGCCGTGGACGTCGCGCTCACCGAGACCATCGTCTACGGCGTGCGGGAGGGCGAGTCCGGCGGCATGGGCGCCGGGGCCGCCGAGGAGATCCTGGAGAACTCCGAGAGGGCCACGGCGCTCGTCGTCGGCCCTGGCATCGGCTCCGGCGAGGAGGGGAGGGCGCTCGTCGAGGCCCTGCTCGCCGGCACGGACCTCCCTGTCCTGCTCGACGCCGACGCCGTCACGGCCCTCGCCGGCACGGACGCCCTGGCCCGTCGTAACGCCCCCACCGTCGTAACGCCCCACGCTGGGGAGCTCGGCCGGCTGCTCGGCACCGGGGCGGGGGAGGTCTCCGCCCGCAGGCTGGCCTCGGCCAGGAAGGCCGCCGGCGACAATGGCTGCTGCGTGCTGCTCAAGGGATCGGACACGCTCGTCATCGAGGGGGAGAGGGCGGCGGTCAACTCGACGGGGAGCGTGGCGCTCGCCACGGCGGGGACGGGGGACGTCCTCTCTGGCGTGATCGGGGCGCTCCTCTCGCGCGGCATGGAGCCCTTCGAGGCGGCCCGCGCGGGCGCCTGGGTCCACGGGCGGGCCGCCGAGCTCTGGCTGGAGAGGACCGGATGGCCCGCCGAGAGCATGGTCGCCACGGACCTGCTCGACTTTCTGCCGCCGGCCGTGGGCGAGCTCCTTTGACCTTCCGCCTGCTCTTTGTCGGGGACGTCGTCGGCCCCTCCGGCCTCTCCGCCGTCCTGGACCTCGTCCCGAAGCTGCGCGGGGAGCTGGGCCTCGACGCCGTTGTTGCCAACGCCGAGAACTCCGCGCCTTCCGGGCGTGGGATCACCGCGGAGAGCGGGCTCGCTCTGCTTGAAGTAGCGGACTTCCTAACCCTGGGCAACCACGCCTTCGACGAGAAGGGCCACGAGGGTCTCCTGGAGAACGAGAAGAGGGTGATAAGACCGGCCAACTTCGACGGCAGTCACCCCGGCCGGGGTTGGGGAACGTTCGAGGCCGGCGGCGTCAGGGTCGGCGTCGCCAACGTGCTGGGGAAGGTCTTTATAGAGAGGACCAAGATGTCGGCCTTTGAGGCGGCGGACGAGGCTCTGGCGGACCTCGAGGATCGGGCCGACCTGATCCTGGTAGATTCGCACGCCGAGGCTACGGCGGAGAAATTGGCGCTTGGGTACCATCTGGCGGGCAGGGCGCAGGCCGTCCTCGGGACGCACACCCACGTCGCCACCGCGGACGCCACCATCCTGCCCGGCGGCACCGCCTACGCCACCGACGTCGGCATGACGGGCTGCTCGAGGAGCGTTATCGGGTTCGACAGGTTCGGGTTTCTCGGCCTGTTCGTCGAGAGCGACCTGGGCAGGGAGCGCGGCATCCGCGTCGAGACCGACGGCCCCGTGCACCTGAACGCCACGCTCGTCGAGTTCGATTCCGACGCGCGAAGGGCCGTCGGCATCGAGCCCGTGCGCAGGGAGTGGGTCTCGGAGGGGCGGGAGGCCGTTTAGAATGGTGGCCGTTCGGCAACGCGATACGGGGGAGTCGGGGTGGAGCAGCAGGACATAAGAGAGCTCAAAGTATCGGACATCGCGCACGAGGAATGGCCCACCTTGGGGCCGCAGGAGACGGTGGAGGGCGCGATCAAGGTCTTCGCCGAGTCCGGCATCTCGGGCGTGCCCGTCGTCGAGGGCGGGAGGCTCGTCGGCATCGTCACCGAGGGGGATCTGATCTTCCGCGACGCGGACATCAAGTCCCCGGGCTTCCTGGACATCCTGGGGGGGATGATCCCGCTCGGCGACTGGAACGAGTACCGCCGCGAGGCGCTCAAGAGCGCCGGCGTCACGGTCGACCAGGTGATGACGAGGGAGGTCAGGACGATCCGGCCGGACGCGACCCTGGCCGAGGCCGCGACCGTGATGGCCGAGAACAGGGTCAAGATCCTGCCCGTCACGGAGGACGACGACGTCCTCCGCGGCGTCGTCACCCGCATGGACATCCTCACCCTTCACGTCCTCAATCCCCGACGCTAGATCCCGCGTCGTGCCGGAAGCCCACCATTCGCCCGCCGAGCTGGCGTCCGGATCGCTCCCCGGTAGCGAACTCGTTCTTGGTTACGGTGATGCCCTCGACGCGATCGACCTACCGGTCGCCGCGCGGTGCCTCATCGTGGGCTGGGAAGGGTGGGTGCGCCACCCGGATGGCGGGCTTGGTCATCACCCGCTCTACCAGGGCTGTGATCTGCGCGCGCAGCTAGAAGGCGAGTCGTGGACATCGTACGTCCGAGAGGCGGGCGAAGTTTGCCGACGGACGATCATGCAGAACCATGCCCGGTGGGCGCGCAACCCGATTCCAATCGGCGCGAGCCCATATTATTGCATCACGCGGTTCGGTCAGAACGATGACGGGTAACACCGCCTCGGCGGGGCCGGTACCCGGCCGCACGTGGGCCGAGGTAGACCTCGGCGCCGTCCGCCACAACGTCCGCCTCCTGAGACGCCGCGCCGGCGTCCCCCTCATGGCCGTCGTCAAGGCCGACGCCTACGGCCACGGCGCCGTCCCCGTCGCCCGCGCGGCCCTCGAAGCGGGCGCCGACAGTTTGGCGGTCGTCACCGTCGAAGAGGGCGCCGAACTCCGCGCGGCGGGCATAACCGCGCCGGTCCTAATCTTCACCGACCTCCCGCCGGACAAACTGCTCCCCGCCCGGCGGCAAGGCCTCACGGTGACGGCCCACTCCGTGGAGAGCGCGAGGCGCATCGCCGCCGTGCCCCGCCTCGAGGCCCACCTGAAGGTGAACACGGGCATGAACCGCTGGGGCGTCGAGCCCTCTGAGGTGGGGGAGGCGCGGAAGATCCTGGGCGACGGGCTGGCGGGCGTCTACACGCACTTCGCCTCCGCCGACTCGGACGCGCAGGAGACCCGCCGCCAGATCGAACGCTTCGACGCCGTGCTCGCGGACCAGCCCTTCGGGGGCCTGGCCGTCCACGCCGCCAACTCCGCCGCCCTCCTCTGGCATCCGGAATCCCGCTACGACCTGGTGAGGCCCGGGATCTCACTCTACGGCCTGCACCCGAAGGGGGACGAGGGGGACCCGGCCGAGGAGGGCCTGCGCCCGGCCATGGCCCTCAAGAGCTACGTCGCGGCCGTGCGGCGGCTCCTGCCCGGGGAGGGGGTCTCCTACGGGCTGACCTACAAGGCCGGGGAGCCGATGTTCGCGGCGACGGTGCCGGTGGGCTACGCGGAGGGGTACCGGCGGGCCCTGTCGGGGAGGGGCTACGCCCTGATCCGGGGCGCCAGGAGGCCGCTTCTCGGGCGGGTTACCATGGACGCCTGCGTGTTCGGGGCGGACGACGGGGTGGAGGTTGGGGACGAGGTGGTGCTGCTCGGGGGGCAGGGGGACGAAGGGGTCTTCGCGGAGGAGCTCGGCCGGCTTGCCGGCACGATAAACTACGAGGTAATTACCGGGATCAACCCCCGGCGCGTCGAGAGGAGCTACACGGATGTTCGAGGGTCTTAACTGGAAGGCCGCCGCCCGCCGGTCGGCCATCGTTATCGGTATCTACATCGGCCTGTTCTACGTGCTGAGCGTCGCCTTCCCGAAGAGCTTCGGGCTCGACAGCAGCGTCCAGGTCACGAGCCTCCTGATCAACGCCCTGGTCTTTTTCTTCGTCTTTACGTTCGTCTACGCCTTTATCGAGCGCAACCGCACCCGCCGCATGGAGCAGGCGAAGAAGCAGCAGTCGGTCAAGCCCTCCCGCCCGGAGGGAGACCCGGAGACCCCGAGCGCCTACAAGGGCCGCCCGAACCCGAACACGAGCCGCAAGAAGACCCGCCGCAAGCGCTGACGGTGCCTTCGAAAGAGGCGCTCTTCGCCGCCCTCGAACCCCCCGCCGACCCGGCCGCTTTCCTGGAGGCGGTGCCCGAGCTCGCCCTGGCCCGCGGCCTCGAGGGCAGCCCCTACCACCACCTCGACACCCTCGACCACGTCCTCGAGGTCGTCCGCCGCGTCGAGGAGGAGCTCGAGGTGCGGCGCCTCGGCGCCCGCGTCCCCGCGGGGCGCGTGGAGGGTTTGCGCCTCGCCGCCCTCCTCCACGACATCGCCAAGCCCGTGACCCGCGGCGAGCTCGAGGGGAGGGTCCTCTTCGTCGCCCACGACTCGTTGGGCGCCGCCCTCGTGCGCCGGATCTGCCGCCGCCTCGGCGTCCAGGCCGCCCACACCGACCTCGCCGCGACCCTGACCGCCCTGCACCTCAAGATCGGCTTCATGGAGAACCCCCGCACCGACCACCCGCCCGACAGGCTCGCCCGCGCCGCCGGCCCCTTCGGCGAGGAGCTCGCCGTCCTCAGCCTCGCCGACCGCCTCGCCGCGCAAGGGCCGCGCCTCAAACCCGAGCACATAGACCGCCACGTAACCCTCTGCGCCGACTTCCTTGGAATCAGCCGCGGCCTGAACCCCTACCCCGAACCGGACTACGGCGCCCTGGCGAAGGCCCTGCCGCCCGACGCAACAGACGCCGACGCCGGGTACGTCGCGGCCCACGCCCGCCTCCTCGCCGCCCGCGGCCTCGACCCCAAGGCGGCCATGGCCGCTTCCGTAGCCCACGTCACCTCCCTACTCCGACGCTGACACGGCCGCCGTTCACGCCGCCCCGCGCCCCCCCAGCATTTCAGCCGAGCCCGTCGAGTGGCCGCCCCCGGCACCGCCCACGCCGCACGACACAGACCGCAACCGCCCAACGAACCGTTGACCCCCTCCGACCCCGTAGGGGCGAGTTTCAAACCCGCCCGCGCCCAGGGCGAGAGATAGACCTCCTCCGCCAACGGCCGCGCGCCCAACTCCACTCGGCAAGCACCAGACGGCCACGACCCTACCGGCTGGCGTGCGGAGACGAAGTCTGGGCGGGCGGACGAGCCGCCGACCGCGGCTTGCTATAAAATCCAGGCACTCGAACGGCGGCCTTCAGGGGCCAGGGGAGGTAGGCAGTGGGTTTCCGGAGGGCAAAGAGGGACCGGTGGTTGCTCGGCGTGTGCGGCGGGTTGGCCCGGTCTCAGGGATGGAACTCGAACGTTGTACGGTTGGTGACCGCGGTGCTGTCCATCGCGATACCCGGTATCAGCCTCGTGCCGGTGCTCGCGCTCTACATCATCCTCGGCGTCACCCTCCCCGAGAGCGAGGAGTTCTAGGGGGCTTGGAGTTCGCGGAGGCCCAGAAGGAGGCCCTCGGCTGCACGAAGTGCGGCCTGTGCCAGTCCAGGACGCAGGTAATCTTCGGCGAGGGCCCGCTGAACGCCGGCCTCTTCGTCGTCGGCGAGGCGCCCGGCTTCAACGAGGATGCTCAAGGGAAACCCTTCATGGGCGCCTCCGGGATGCTCCTCGACCGGCTGCTCGATTCCGTCGGGGTCGGGCGCGAGAGGGCGTACCTGACGACGCTAGTGAAGTGCCGCCCGCCGGGCTCCCCGCCCAGGCCGCCCAAGCCGTCCGAGATCAGCGCCTGCCGCCCCTACCTGCTCTCCCAGCTCGCCGCCGTGGACCCGCTGGTCGTCGTGGCGATGGGGGACCTGGCGAGCCGGGTGCTCACCGGCAGAAAGGAATCCGTCGCCCGCATCCGGGGCCGGGCCATCCCCCTGGACGGCCGCTACGTCTTCCCGACGCTCTCGCTCTCGCGCGCCCTGTACACCCCGGCCGACCGGGCCCTGCTCATCTCGGACTTCTCCCGCCTGCCGGAGCTCCTCGAGGCCGAGCGCCCCTCCACCTACGAGACCCTGAACGTTTCCCGCTCCGCCGAGCCGGAGCCCCTCCAGCCGGGGCTCTGGTAGACGCCGGGGGGCCAGCCCTGGAGATGGAGCGCCTGGACGAGGCCGCGCTTGAGGACCTCGCCGCCCGCGTGGCCGCCGCGCTCGAGCCCGGCGACGTCGTCGTCCTCTCCGGCGAGGTCGGCGCCGGCAAGACGACCTTTGTCCGCGCCGCCGCCCACGCCCTTGGCGTCCGCGGGCGCGTCACCAGCCCGACCTACCAGTTCGCCCGCGGCTACGACGGCCTGGTAGAAGGGCGCCCGGTGACGGTAAACCACCTCGACCTATACCGGCTGGAGGGCATCGAGGCCCCCGACGCCCTCGAGATAGAAGACTACCTCGGGCCCGACGCCGTGACGTTTATCGAGTGGGCGGAGCCCGCGCTGGACGCCATAAGAGAACCGACCGTCGTCCACCTCGACCACGAGGGTCCCGGGGCCCGCCGGGTAAGCCTGCGCGGTCCGGTAGCGGGACGGTTGTCCCCGTGCTGATCCTGGCGCTCGACGCCTCGACCCCGGTGACGACCGTGGCCCTCGCTGAGGGTGAGGAGCGAAGGGTGCTCGCAGAGATCTCCGTCCCCTCCCGCGGGCCCTCGGGCGGCGCCTCGGAAACCCTGCTCCCCGCCGTCCACGCCACGCTCGACCTCGCCGGCGAGGAGCTCGCCGCCGTGGGCCTCGTCCTCTGCGGGGTCGGCCCCGGCACCTTCACCGGCATCAGGATCGCGGCCTCGACCGCGCGGGCACTCGCCCTCGGCACCGGCTCGGCCCTCGCCAGAAACTCCACCCTCCAGGCCCTCGCGGTGCCGGCCCTCTCCTGCCGGCCCGACGTGCTCGCCGTACTCGACGCCAGGAGGGGGGAGGTGTTCGCCCAGAGGTTCTCCGCGGACGG
>JAUJMB010000077.1 GCA_030447045.1 Rubrobacteraceae bacterium
GGCCATCTACGCGCTGCGCGACACGACGGGCACCGTGGACTCCCTCCCCCTCATAGGCTCCTCCATCGTCTCCAAAAAGGCCGCCACGGGCGCGGGCCACCTCCTCTACGACGTAAAGCGGGGCTCCGGCGCGTTCATGAAGACGCCGGAGGAGGCCCGCGACCTCGCCCGCCTCCTCGTCCGCCTCAGCGAATCCATGAACATCCGCGCCTCGGCCGTCATAACCGACATGGACACACCTCTGGGCAGCGCCGTCGGCAACGCCCTCGAGGTCGACGAGAGCGCGCGCTTCCTCAGGGGCGACCCCGTCCCCGAAGACCTCGCCCACGAGGCCCGCCTCGTCGCCGCCCGGCTCCTCGAGCTCAAGGGCGAGAAGAACCCGGAGGAGAGGGTCGAGGAGGCCCTCTCCTCCGGCGCGGCCTACGAGCGGCTGGAGCGCTTCGTCCGCGCCCAGGGCGGTGCCCCCGGTGCTCTGGAGAACCTGCCCGTCTCGGGCACCATCCGGGAAGTTTCGGCCCCCCGCTCGGGCCACGTCACCGGCTTCGCGGCCCTGGGGGTGGGCAGGGCCGCCCTCGTCCTCGGCGCCGGCCGCGAGAAGAAGACCGACAGGATAGACCCGGCCGCGGGCGTCGAGCTCCTGGCGAAGCCCGGTGAGCGCGTCGAGAGGGGCGACCCCGTGGCCCGCCTCCACGGCGACCGCCGGACGGAGGAGGCCGAGGGGCTCATCCTCGAGGCCCTCGGGATCGGCGACGAGCCCCCCGCCCCCGCCCCTGCTATCCTGGACAGCCTGTGAAAGGGAGGTTTCAGGCTTCAGGCTACAGGCATCAGGTAAGGGGGGCGACGCGCCGGCCGGACCATGCAACCGGGCACTCCCGGCGGGTGGCGCGTTCGCGGCAGCCTCACTCCCCGACACCTGAAACCTGGAGCCTTAAGACGACCGAAGGGAGTCGACGTGAGCCCTGTTCATGTTCGCGCCGAGCCGGGGGATTTCGCCGAGAGCGTCCTCCTGCCCGGTGACCCGCTGCGGGCCAAGTACATAGCCGAGAACTTTTTCGAGGACGCCCGGCAGGTGACCGGGGAGAGGGGAATGCTCGGGTTCACCGGGACCTACAAAGGCAGGGCGGTCTCGGTGCAGGCGACGGGGATGGGGTGCCCGAGCGCGTCCATCGTGACCGAGGAGCTCATACAGCTCGGGGCGAAGAACCTGCTCAGGGTGGGCACCTGCGGGGGGTACGACCGGGACCTGCAACTCGGCGACCTGATCGTGGCGACCGCCGCAACCCCCCAGGACGGGACGGTCTCCTCGATCACCCAGGGCGTCCCCTACGCGCCCGCGGCCCACTTCGACCTCGTCCACGCCGCGCACCACGCCGCGGAGAGGGCCGGGAGGCGGACCTTCGTCGGGCCCATCGTCTCCTCGGACCTCTTCTACGACCCGACGGAGAGCCCGGAAGAGCTGTGGGGGAACCTCGGGGTGCTCGCGGTCGAGATGGAGGCGGCGGCCATCTTCACGATAGCCGCGATGCACCGCGTGCGGGCCGGCTGCCTGCTCACGGTCTCGGACACCATAGGCGCAGAGGTGGTCAGGATCGGCGACGAGGAGCTGCGCGGCGCCGTGGACAACATGATGGCGCTGGCGCTAGACACCCTCAACGCCTTAGACTAGGAACCTTCCGGGGAGCGGCTGAGAGGGACCGCCTCCCGGCGGCAGAGGCTTAGGGAGATGGTTTGACGATCCTCAACGAGTCGGGGGTACCGGACGTCCTCCACCCGCTGCACGCCGTAAACGGCCTGGCGGGGAGGCTCTCCGGGACGCTCGTGATCGTCGTCGGCATGCGCTCAGAGGCCCACGTCGTCCGGTCGTTCTTCGGCGGCGAAGCGGCGGGCCGGGTCTCCTTCGCCGTTCTCGACCCGGAGGATCCGCCGGGCCAGGGCCAGCTCGCCGGCCTCGCCGTCGACGCCGCCGGGGGACGCGCGGCGGCGGTCCTGCTCGTCGCGGGCCGGACCGCCGCGGCCCTCGGTGTGGACGTGGGCTTCGAGGCCAGGCTCGCCGCCCGGAAATCCGGCCTCACGGTCGCGGCGGTGGACGCCGACGCGCCCTACGCCACCCCCGGCGTCCTCTCGACCGACCTCGAAGACCGCGTCCTGGCCGCCCTGGTGGACCTCTGTCCCAAGCGGAGGACCTCGGAGCTCGTCGAGGCCGCCTCCCAGGCCAAGCGCGGCCGCTTCTTCGGCCTCGGGGGCAGGGGCAGGGAGCGGCCCGCCGAGCAGGGACGGCCCGTGGTGCTCTTGGGCGGTGCGCTCTCGCCCGGATCGGCCGCGGGCCTCGTCGCGGAGCTCGCCCGGGCCGGCGTGGAGGCCGCCGGCGTCGTGCCCTCCACCGGGGACGACCTGCCGCCCGTGGGCGAGGGGACGGTTGTCGGGGTCATCGACCCGAACCTCGGGGCGGCGGCGGGCGCGGCCCGCGAGCGCGGCGGCAGGGTGGTCAGGACGCTCATGCCCATAGGGGTGGACGGGACCGCCCGGTTCTTGCAGGACGTGGCCGAGGACGCCGGGGCGCGGACGAGCGAGGTGATGCGGGCGCGTTCGGTGTGGGAGGAGCTCGGCGCTCTGCGGGGCCGCGTCAGGGGGAAGAGGATCTTCTTCGCCGGCGACACGGGGTACGAGCTACCGCTGGCCCGTTTCCTGGCCGACGCCGGCGCGGTGGTGCTCGAGGTCGGCGCCCCGCGGCTGGACCGCAGGTTCCTCGCCGAGGAGCTGCAGGCGCTCGGCTCGGGGGTGGACGTGGTCGTCTCCCCGGACTGGCGGGGCCAGATGGCGCGCATAGAGGACTCCAACCCGGACGTCGTGATCGCGAGCGCCGGCCTCCACGCCCCGCTCGTCGCCCGCGGCCACCTGTGCCGGGGGTCGCAGGACTTCGTCAAGGCCGGCCTGCACGGCTACGAGGGGGCCAGGCGCATCCTGGAGCTCCTGGCCCGGACCTTCGACCGGGCCGAGGCCCTCGACGCTTTAAGCCTGTGAGCGGGCCCCCTTGAGGCTCCTCAAGGACGTCTACGAGGGCCCGGGGAGCCACGGCATCCTGCGGCTGGCCGCGGGCGTCGGCGGCGTCCACGCCGTGCTGCGGGCGGCGCCCGGCGAGGCCTACATGCCGGCGCTCTACGGCTCGCGGGAGCGGGACGGCGTCGCGTTGCCGGTCACGCTGAGCCCCCTGCAGGAGGGGCGCAGGGAGTCCTACGCGCCGGGGGATCTCTCGCAGGACCTTCAAGGCGTCGTCCGGCGACACCCCGGGGTGGAGGCCGTGATCCTGGCCCGCTCGGAGGCCGCGCTCCTCGCGGAAGAGGAGCTCCCGACGACCTCCCTCCAGCCCCCCGGTAACCGCGACCCCGCGCTCGTGACCTGCGCCTGGGAGAGGCCCGGCATGGGCGAGACCGAGGCGGCGGACCTCGCGCTCGAGGACCTGGTCAGGACGCACGCCCGCAAGGGGCTGGAGCGCAGCCCGTATCCCACGGTCAACCTCTTCGGCCCCCCGGTCTTCGGGCCTGGTGCCGCGGCCGAGTACGATGAGGTCGAGCGGCTCCTGAACCTCGTCGGGGTGGAGGTGAACACGCGCGTGCCGCTCGGGGCTACGGTCGAGGGGCTGCGCCGCCTCCCCCGCGCCTGGGGCAACGTGCTCCTCTACAGGGAGGTCGGCGAGTCGGCGACGCTCCGCTTGCAAGACGATTACGGCCTCGGCAGGGTGACCACGCCCATGATCGGGGCCGCCGGCACGGGGGCGGCGCTGCGGGCCATCGGGGAGCTCTGCGAGCTCGACCCGAAGTTCGTGGAGCGGACGGTCTGGTCGGAGCTCGCCCGCACCTCGAAGCTGCCCTGGTACGCCCGGCTCCGGCCGCCGGAGACCTTCGCCAGCGTCAGGGTCGCCGTCTTCGGGGACTTCACCTACCCCTTGGGCCTCGGGTACGCCCTCGCCCGCGAGGTCGGCCTCGACGTCGCCGCGTGCGGCACGTACCTCACCCACCTCGAACGGGACTTCCTCTTCCACGCGCAGACCTTCACCGAGGGGGGTTTCGTCGAAGACGACCCGGAACGTGTCGCGAACAAGATAGTGGCGGCCCGCCCCGACCTCGTCGTCGGGACGGAGCTGGAGAGGGCGGTCGCCAGAGACCTGGACGTCCCCTTCCTGCCCCTGTGTTACCCGGCGGGGGGCCGCCCCTTCGTCGAGAGCCCCCTCATGGGCTACAGGGGCTCCAGCATCCTCGCCGACAGGCTCGACGAGGCGCTGGGGTAAGGGGGTGTCGGGGTACGGGTTTTGGGCCGCTCGTTGCGCGGCTTGGTCTCCCCATTCGGCCCGTCGTTTGCGGGGTGAGAGTGTTGGGCGCGGGCGGGTTTCGAACCCGCCCCTACGGGGGGTCTCGGGTCTGACGGTCTGTTTCGGGCCGGTATAATCTTCGCTCGATGGGCATTCGAGACTTTATCCAGTTGTTGGCGGAGCACCGGGAGCGGTTGGCCGACGGGCTATCCGAGGAGGAGCGCGAGGAGATCCTGCGCGAGGCCGAGACGATGGTCGGGATGATAGACGCCGCCGTGAGGGAGCTCGAGTCCGTCATAAAGAACCGGCGCGTGAACCTTCCGGAGGAGCACGCCCTCCGGTTCGCCCAGGACGTCTTTCGGCACCTGCGCGAAGAGGAGGAGAGGGTGAAGGCCGAGGTCCGTGGGGCCGACGCCTAGCGGCCAGGTCGGGTGACGCCGGTAGAGGGCGGAGGGCGTTCGGGACGGGTCTCTACGGGGATCTCGCCGGTTGGTGGCAGGAGAACTCGCCCCGGTCCCGGCCGGGCCCTCGCTCCCCTTCGACGGCCGATTCTCCTACGGCGGCCCGGGCGGGGGAAGTACGGAAACGGACCATCCGTTTCTTTCGTATAGACTCTGTGTAGAACAACGCGCCAGGATCGGGCGGGCGCCCACAGGAGGTACGCAACGTCTTGAATCCCAGAAAGAGGACACGCTGGCTCTTCTTGCTCGCCACGGTTGCGGCGGCGGCCCTGCTCGCCGGCTGCTCCGGCGACAGGTCGCAGCCTAGCGAGAGCGCCGCCGCGGCGCAGACGCCCAGGAAAGAGGCGCCCGCGCCGGCGGGGATACCCGAGGACGAGCCGGTAGCGAGGGTGGCCGCGGCGGTCGGCCCAAGCGTCGTGCAGGTCAACGTGGAGGTGTCGCAGCAGACGCCGCTTGGGACCCAGCAGGGCGAGGGGCTGGGTAGCGGTGTGATCTACCGCGAAGACGGCCACATCATCACCAACGCCCACGTCGTCAAGGGCGCCTCCGACGTGGAGGTCTCCTTCGCCGACGGCTCGACCGAGCCGGCGGAGATCGTCGGCTCAGACCCGAACAGCGAGATCGCGGTCCTCAAGGTGGACCGCGACGACCTGCCGGCCGCGGCCTTCAGGACGGACGAGCCGCCCATCGTCGGCCAGCTCGCCGTCGCCATCGGCAGCCCGGCCGGCTTCGAGGCGACCGTGACGGCCGGCGTCGTCAGCGCCGTGGGGCGCGACTTCCCGCCGGAGCTGACCCGCGGCGACGATCAGAGCGCCGCGGCGCTCTCGGACCTGATCCAGACCGACGCCGCCATCTCGCCCGGCAACTCGGGCGGCGCCCTCGTGGACCGCGACGGCAACATCATCGGCATCAACGTCGCCTACCTCCCGCCGGCCGAGACGGGCGCCGTGAACCTCGGGTTCGCCGTACCCTCGGACACGGCGGTCTCCGTCGCCGACCAGCTCATAGAGACCGGCGAGGTCACCACCCCCTACCTCGGCGTCGGGACGGTCCCGCTTCCCCCCGAGGTCGCCGAGAGGTTCGACCTCCCCGTGGACTCGGGCGCCCTGGTCCAGACCGTCGAGCCCGGCAGCGGCGCCGACGAGGCCGGGGTGCGCGTGAACGACGTCATCACCGCCCTCGGGGACGCCGAGATCGGGAGCTACGGTGACCTGTTCGGCGCCCTGCGCGACTACCGGCCCGGCGACACCGTCGGCCTGACCGTCTTCCGGGGCGGCGAGGAGAGGACCCTCGACGTGACGCTCGGCGAGCGGCCGGAGAACCCGTGAGAGACCCCTGGGCGCGCAGGGCGGCGGAGACGTTCGCGGTCCTCGCGATGGGCGACGCGATCGTGGAGCTGGTCTCCCCCAGAGAGCACTCGCTGCTCTGGGAGGTTGGGCCCGCGTGGAGCCGCCGCATCGCCCGCTTCTTCGCGGAGAACCCCAACCTCATGCGCCTCCTCGGCGCCGCCCAGCTGGCCTTCGGCCTCTGGCTCGCCCTGCGCCAGTACCGGGAGGACTGACCCCCGAAACGCGCCGGCGGGCGGGGTAAAATACCCCGCATGGGCCACGACCACTCCCACGAAGGGCACTCCCACGCGGGCCACTCCCACGGCGGCCACTCGCACGGGGCCGGCGCGGGCAAGCGCGCGCTGGCTTTCGTCTTTGCGCTGACCACCGGTTTCCTGGCGATAGAGGTCGTGGGCGGGCTCCTGACCGGCTCGCTCGCGCTGCTGGCCGACGCGGGGCACATGGCGTCGGACGCCGTCTCCTTGGGGCTCGCGCTCTTCGCGGTATGGCTGGCCGAGAGGCCCGCGACGCCGCAGCGGAGCTTCGGGTACAAGCGCGCCGAGATCCTGGCGGCCCTGGCGAACGGGGTGACGCTGGTCGCGGTCTCCATCTGGATCTTCGTCGAGGCCTTCACCCGTCTGCAGGACCCGCCCCCCATCCTCGGCGGCTGGATGCTGGTCGTCGCCGCTGCCGGGCTGGCGATCAACGTCACCGGAGCGCTCGTCCTCTCGCGCTCCGGCGGCGAGAGCCTCAACGTGGAGGGGGCGTTCAGGCACGTGATGGCCGACCTGTTCGGCTCCGTCGGGGTCATCGCCGCCGCCGGCGTCGTCCTGCTCACCGGCTGGCGCTACGCCGACCCCATCATAAGCGTGGTGATAGGCGTCCTGATCCTGGGCAGCTCCTGGAAGCTCTTGCGCGAGTCGACGAACATCCTGCTCGAGTCCACCCCGAGGGACGTCGACGCCGAGAAGGTCGGCCGCGAGATGGCCTCCGTCCCGGGCGTCGAGGAGGTCCACGACCTGCACATCTGGACGATAACCAGCGGCTTCCCGGCGCTGGCCGCCCACGTCCTCGTCGGCGCGTCAGAGAACTGCCACGCCCGCCGGCGCGACATCGAGGCCGTCCTCGCCCGCGACTTTGGCATCGAGCACACCACCCTCCAGGTGGACCACGCCGGCGACCACCAAGCCTCCCTGCAATCGCTCCGCTTCCCCGCCAGGCGCGACTAGGGTACGGGCGATGGGCCGCCTGGAGAGGCTAGAGGGGTGGGCCCGACGCCTCAAGACGGAGCTGCTGGCGCTGTACCT
>JAUJMB010000078.1 GCA_030447045.1 Rubrobacteraceae bacterium
GCCGACGAAGACGCCGCCGGCGGCGCGGCCGGTGCGCCCCCAGTCGTTGCCCTCGGGGCGGACCCTGGGCCCGCCGGTCCCCCCGTCGGGGGTTCCGTGGCGGCGGCGCCTGAGGTACTCGCCGAGAAAGACGCCGCCCACGGAGCCGATGATGAGGCCGAAGAGGGAGCCGATGCCGAGAAAGAGCAGGCCGACGAGGGCGCCGACGATACCGCCGATGGCGCCGCCGGCGGTCCCCCAGTTGCTCGCGCCGAAGCGACGCGCGCCGTAGCTGGTGCCGACAAAGTCCGCGACGAGGGCGAGGGCCGCGAAGAGGCCGAGGAGGGCCACCACCCAGCCGCCGACGACCTCGAAGCCCGTCGAGAAGGCGTAGACGAGGGCGGAGATGAAGATCAGGGTCACCCCGGGGAGCGCCGGGAGCACGCTGCCCACGAGCCCCACGAACATCGCGACCAGGGTGACGACGAGAAGCGTGCCCTCGGGAAGGTCGAACATCAGGAGAGGACGGGCAAGGACTTCTTGCCCTTCTTCTTGAGGACGGCGTTGAGGCTGCCGGACCTGTAGCCGGCGAGGTCCAGGGTGACGTAGAGGAAGCCCGCGTCCAGGAGCTCGGCCGTGATCTTCTCGCGCTCGGCGAAGGCCCGTTCTAGCTCCTCGGGGCCGACCTCCAGGCGCGCGATCTCGCCGTGGTGCCTGACGCGGACCTGCCGGAAACCCTCGCGGCGCATGAACTCTTCGGCCCTGGCTACCTGGGCGAGCTTCTCCGGCGTGATCTCCTGCCCGTAGGGGAACCGGCTGCTGAGGCACGCGAGCGCCGGCTTGTCCCAGCTCGGCAACCCGAGAAGCTTCGCAAGCTCCCTGACCTCGGCCTTGCCCACCCCGGCCTCCGAGAGCGGCGAGACCACCCCGAGTTCTTTGGCGGCCTTCCTGCCAGGGCGGTAATCCCCCTCGTCGTCCTTGTTGGCCCCGTCCACCACGCACCCGTAGCCCCGCTCCTCGGCCAGCGCCGCAAGGTCCGAGTAGAGGGTGCTCTTGCAGAAGTAGCAGCGGTTGGTCGGGTTGGAGGCGTAGTTCGGGTCGTCGAGCTCGCGGGTGTTCACCACCAGGTGCTCCACCCCGAGCGAGGCGGCGAAGTCGCGCGCGAGGTCGAGCTCGGAGGGCAGGTAGGTCTCGTTGTTGGACGTCACGGCCAGAACGTTGCCGGCGGGCAGCGCCCTGGCCGCCACCGCGAGCGCGAGCGAGGAATCGACCCCGCCGGAGAACGCGACCAGGGCGCTCCCGCGGGGGGCGACGATCTCTTCGAGCTCCCGCAGGCGCCTCTCGGCCGGAACGGGGGAAAGCTTCTGCACTTCTACCACCTCTCTGGTCTTCTTCACGGAGGACCGTTGGGCCGTCGGCCGCGCGCCGGTGTTCTGCGGGAAGACGCCCATGCCCGGTGGGCCTAGGCCCTCTGGAGAACGATGGCGGCGTTGTGGCCGCCGACGCCGAGGTTGGCGCAGAGGGCGGCCTCGAGGTTCGGGGCGTCCCTCGGCTCGTTCACCACGTAGTCGAGGTCGGCGCAGCCCTCGGCTAGCTTGTCCAGGTTGCGCATGGGGGGGATGGTCCTGTTGCCCAGGGCGAGGGCGCAGATGGCGGTCTCGATCGCGCCGGAGGCGCCCAGGGAGTGGCCCAAAGTGGACTTTGTCGCAGAGACCATGGCGTTCGGGTTGATCTCGGCCATCGCCATAGACTCGGGGCCGTCGCCGGCGACGGTGCCCGTGCCGTGGGGGTTGATGTAGTCGATCTGCTCCCCGCTGAGGCCCGCACCCTCCACGGCGAGCCGCATCGCCCTCGTGATGCCGCGGCCCTTGGGGTCGGGGTCGGTGAGGTTGTAGGCGTCCGTGCTGCGCCCGACGCCGGTGATCTTGGCGTAGGGCTCCGCCCCGCGCCGCTCGACGGACTCGGCGCTCTCGAGGACCATGACCGCGGCGCCCTCCCCTATGAGGAAGCCGTTGTGGTTGGAGTCGTAGGGGCGGCAGGCGCCCTCGGGGTCGTCGTTGCGGCGGCTCATGGCGCGCATCGCGATAAACCCGGCGACGATGACCGGGGTGATGGAGGCTTCAGAGGCGCCGCAGAGGACGACGTCGGCGTCGCCGCGCCGGATCAGGTCGTAGCCAAGGGCCATCATGTCCGTCCCGCACGTGCAGGCGAGCGCCCCGGTGATGGATGGGCCCTGCACGCCGAGCTGGATGGCGACGTGGGCCGCGGCGGAGTTCGGCATGATCTTGGTGACCGAGAACGGGTTTACCCTTGCCGGGCCCTTGGAATCTATGGTGGCCTGGGTGGTCTCCATGCTCGTCACCCCGCCGATGCCGCTCCCGAGCACGAGGCCGACCCTCTCGGCGTTGTTCTCGAGCTCGCCCCAGGCGCCGGCGTCTTCGAGGGCGAGCTTGGCGGAGGCGAGGCCTATCTGGGCGAAGCGGTCGGTGCGGGCGGCGACCTTGCGCTCCATAAAGTCCGTGGGCTCGAAGGAGTCGCACTCGGCGGCGATCCTGACGTCGAACCCGTCCGGGTCGAAGAGGGTGATGGGGCCGGCCCCGCTCTCGTTGGCGAGCAGCGAGCTCCAGAACCTCTTGCGGCCGACCCCGACCGGGCTGACCACCCCTACCCCCGTTATGTAAGCCGCCGGGCGTCCGTTTTCCATCTCGCCCCCCGTGAACGTAAAAGACCGTGCAGGACCCCTGCATCTTAGCACCGAAGGTCGGGCAAGAGGCGCCGGGCGTCCCCGCGCGGCACCGTAAGGGCCGGTACTTCCGGGTTCTCCGCCTGTGCTATAAACCGGTGAGCGTAACCGGAAGGAGCACCCGCTGGCGTCCGTGATCTTTTATTCCGCCTCGATCCTGTTCGTGGCCAACTTCGCCCTCGGCGTGCTCGTGCAATTTCGTATCGTCGACACGAAGCCTTTCCGGTGGCTCCACCACGCGCTGTTCTTCGCGGTCTTCGTCTCCGCCGCCCTGGCGGTGGCGGCGGGTTTCTGGCAGGGGGCGCCCTACCGGTGGGCGCTCCTGCCGGTCCTCGCCCTCTTCTTCTTCCTGCCCCGGGTGCGGGCCGGGACGGCGGGGCACGCCGCCCTGGCGGGGGCTGCCATGGTCTTCTACGCCGCCGGGCTCGCCCTGACGCTCTAGCGCCGGCCCCCGCGGACCCTTTGTGTGCGCCTTGACTTCCGGCCCGCGCGCCGCGGGTTAGATTCATCCGGCCCGCGGACCTGCCGGGTGGCCCTCCGGCCCCGGTCTGCAGGCGCGGATACCCGGCAGAGGAGAGGCGGCAGCGTTTTTGAGTACGGGGGCGGCGTCGCGCGCGCCGGAGAGCGAGCGCGCTAAAGACAGGCAAAGGGACGGGACCCGTCAGGCGACGCCCCGCACGCGCCGGGCGGAGTGCTGCGTCGTCGGCGGGGGACCGGCCGGGGTGGTGCTCGGGCTCATGCTCGCCCGCGAGGGCGTTCGGGTCACCGTGCTCGAGGCGCAGACCAGCTTCGAGCGGCAGTTCCGGGGCAACACGTTGAACCCCGCCGTGCTCAAGATCATGGAGGACCTCGGCCTGATCGAGGACCTCCTCAAGCTCCGCCACGCCGAGGTGCGCACCTTCGTCGTGCAGACAAACGGGGTACACGAGACGTTCGCGGACTTCGGACGCCTGCGGTGCTCCTACCCCTACGTCCTCATGCTCCCCCAGGCGCGTTTCTTGGAGTTCGTGACCCGGGAGGCGGGGCGCCACCCGAACTTCGAGCTGGTGATGGGCGCCAAGGTGCACGGGCTTATCGAGGAGGACGGGGCCGTCCGGGGCGTGCGCTACCGCGGCCCCGGCGGCGCGGGGGAGGTGCGGGCCGACCTCACCGTCGGGGCCGACGGGCGGTTCTCCAAGGTCAGGCGCCTCTCCGGGCTGCGGGCCCGCGCCGGCCGCTCGCCGATGGACGTGCTGTGGTTCAACCTACCCAGGGAAGTGGGCGACCCCGAGGGGGCGGGTGCCATCTTCCGCTGCGGGCCGGGGAGCCTGCTCGTCCTCATGGACCACTTCGACTACTGGCAGGTCGGCTTTATAGTCGAGAAGGGGTCCTACAGGCGGGTCAAGGAGGCCGGCCTCCCGGCGCTCCAGGAGTCGGTGGCCTCCCTCGCGCCCGAGTTCGCAGGAAGGGTGGGGCGCCTGTCCGGGTGGGAGGAGGTCTCGCTGCTCACCGTCGAGTCGGACATGCTCAGGCGCTGGAGCCGCCCGGGGCTGCTGCTGCTAGGTGATGCGGCCCACGTCGTCTCGCCGGTTGGCGGGGTCGGGATCAACCTCGCGATCCAGGACGCCGTGGCGGCCGCCAACACGCTCGCCGGCCCGCTCAGGGCCGGGACGCTCGGGGCCGGGCACCTGCGGGCCGTGCAGCGGCGCCGGGAGTGGCCCGTGCGGGTCGTCCAGGCCGCCCAGGACGCCGCCCAGCGTTGGGTGGTCGCCGGCGTGTTGGAGGCGGACGCGCCCTACGAGCTGCCGCTGGCCGTGCGCCTCGGGCTCAAGACGCCCGTGCTGCGGGACGTTCCCACGCGCCTGATCGCGCTCGGCGCCCGCCAGGTACGCCCGAAGACGCGGTAGGATAAGGGCCAATAGGACCGGGCGGTCGAAAGGACAATTCCGGAGGAGACGTTTGGAGTTTTTCGAGGTCGTGAAGCGGCGCAGGACCACCAACGGGCCGTTTCTGCCGGATCCCGTAAGCGAGGAGCACCAGCGCCTGCTGGTGGAGGTGGCGGCGATGGCGCCGTCGCACTTCAACAGCCAGCCCTGGCGCTTCGTGCTGGCCGACGATAGGGCCGTGATCGAGGAGGTGGCCCGCATCAGCGGCGAGTCCATGCGCCGGCTGATGGAGGAGGGGACGTTCTGGAAGCGCTACAGGCCGTACTTCCGCTTCTCCGAGGAGGAGATGGAGGAGCGCCGGGACGGCATCCACATCGACAAGCTCCCCGCGGTGGTGAGGCCTTTTAGGCGCCAGATCTTCAGCAACACGGGCCAGGCCGTGATGAACCGCTTCGGGGTGCCAAAGACGCTCGCCGAGGACAACCGGAAGCTGGTGGCCGGCTCCCCCCTAATCCTCGCCGTGCTCCTGGACAAGACGGAGTACCGCCCCGGCGACCTCTCCGGGTTCTACTCCGTCTTCGGCATGGGCGCGGCCGTCGAGAACATCTGGCTGGCCACCACGGAGCTCGGCATGGGCATCCAGTTCGTCTCGACGCCGATGGAGATTCCGGAGAACTGGGAGAGGCTCCAAAGGCTCCTCAAGGTCCCAGACGACCTGGAGCTAATGGCGGTCTACCGCCTCGGCTACGTCCCCCAGGAGCGCCGGCGGCCGACGATAGATTGGTCGAGCACGGAGCGCAAGCGCCTCTCCCAGTACGTGTTCCGGAATACGTGCGAGAGGCCGGTGGCTGATACCCTTGGAGAGAACGGCACCCAGACGCCTCCACCCGCTTAGCAGGAGCTTCGAGACCCGCATGCACCAGGCAAACCCGAGCATACTCTCCGTGGCGACGGCGACGGCGCCGCACGGGATCCCCCAGCCGGTGGCCAAGGAATTCGCGCGGGCCATGTTCGCTGACGTGTACAGGGACATAGATCGCCTCCTCCCGATCTTCGACCACTCCGGGGTGGAGCACCGCAGCTTCTGCGTCCCGGTCGAGTGGTTCTACGAGGACCACTCCTTCTCCGAGAAGAACGACCTCTACGTCCAGAGCGCGCTCGACCTCTCCGAGAAGGCCGCCCGCCGCGCCCTGGACAGGGCGGGGGCCGAGCCCTCGGACGTCGGCGCCGTCTTTTTCGTCTCGACCACGGGACTCGCGATCCCGTCGATAGACTCGTTCCTTCTCCAGCGGCTCGGCCTCTCGGAGCACACGAGGCGGGTGCCGGTGGTCGGGCTCGGGTGCGCAGCTGGGGCCTCCGGCCTCGGGCTGGCGGCGCACTACGCCCGCGCCTGCCGCCCGGGAGAATTGGTCCTGCTGGTCGCGGTCGAGCTCTGCGGCCTCACCTTCCAGAAGGGCGACCGCTCCAAGGCGAACCTGGTCTCGACCGCCCTCTTTGCCGACGGGGCGGCGGCGGTCCTGCTCGGCCCGGGCGCCGGCGAGGGAGGCGACGGGAGACCCGTCGCGGGACCCGAATTGCTCGGCAGCTACACCACCACCTGGCCCGGCACGGAGGACGTGATGGGCTTCGACATCGGCGAGCACGGCCTGAAGGTCCTGCTCTCGCGCAGCGTCCCTTCGGTGGTCTACGAGCGGATGCCGGAGAACCTGCGCCTGGCGCTCGGCTCCGTCGGGCTCTCGTTGGACGACATCCTGCACCCCCTCATCCACCCCGGGGGTGCTAAGGTGCTGGACGCCTTCGAGGAGGTTTTGGGCCTCGAGCCCGGCGGCCTGGACATCTCCCGCGAGGTCCTGCGCGAGCACGGGAACATGTCCAGCGTCACGGTGCTCTTTATCCTGGAGCGCTTTCTCGCCGGCGCAGATTACGCCCCCGGCGAGCACGGGGTGCTCTCGGCGATGGGGCCGGGCTTCTCCGCGGAGCACGTGTTTTTTAGGTGTTAGGCTTCGGGCATCAGGTTTCGGGTGGCGGGCCCCGGTTCTCCCGCTCCGGCGAAAGACGTCTCTGAGGTTGGGGCTGCTTCTGCTCGGGGTTGGGCTCGTGGCCGTGCAGCGGCTTCTAGAGTTGCGGTATTCGCGGCGCAACGAGCGCCGTCTCCGGGCGCGGGGGGCCGTGGAGCGGGGGCGTGGACACTACCCTGCGATGGTCGCCGTGCATACCCTGTGGCTCGTCTCGACGCTGGTGGAGGGGTTGCTGCGCGGGTCGGAGCCGCCCGCTTGGTGGCCCGTGCCGCTCGCGCTGTTCGTGCTCGTCCAGCCCTTGCGGTACTGGGCGATCTCTTCCCTTGGCGAGAACTGGAACGTGCGCATCCTCGTGGTGCCAGGCGGCAAGCTCGTCAGGAGCGGGCCTTACCGCTTCTTCCCGCACCCCAACTACGTGGTCGTCGCCACGGAGGTCCTGACCCTGCCCCTGATCTTCGGCGCCTGGACGACGGCCCTGGTGTTCACGATCCTCAACGCCGCCTTCTTCTACGTGCGCATCCGCGCGGAAGACCGGGCGCTCCGGGAGCTTGCAGGCTAAGATAGCCTTGGCTCTCGGCTTCTGCCTGAGGCCCGATGCCTGAAGCCTAAGACCCGGAGGCGCCCATGTTGGATCTCAAGTTTATCCGCGAGAACGCGGAGGCCGTCCAGGAGAACTGCAAGAACCGCGGCGTCGAGGCCGACGTCGGGTTGG
>JAUJMB010000079.1 GCA_030447045.1 Rubrobacteraceae bacterium
CTTTGAACCGGGGCGAGGTGTCGAGGATCATCCTCACGCGGCCCGCGGTCGAGGCCGGGGAGTCGCTCGGGTTCCTGCCGGGGGACATGATGGCGAAGGTCGACCCGTACTTCAGGCCGCTCTACGACGCGCTCTACGAGATGATAGATCCCGCCAAGTTCCAGGGGCACCTGGAGCGGGGTATAATCGAGATCGCGCCGCTGGCGTTTATGAGAGGTCGGACCTTGAACGACGCGTTCATCATCCTGGACGAGGCCCAGAACACCACCCCCCAGCAGATGAAGATGTTCCTGACGCGCCTGGGATTCGGCTCGAAGATGGTGATAACCGGCGACCGGACGCAGGTCGACCTGCCCAAGGGCCGGATAAGCGGCCTCGACGACGCCCGCAGGGCGCTGACCGGGGTGGAGGGCGTCTCCTTCGTGGGGCTGCAGCGCGACGACATAGTGCGTAGCGACCTCGTGATGCGTATAGTGGACGCTTACGAGGGGGCCGAAGAGGGCGACGGGGCGTAGAGGCGGGCGCGGGAGCGACCATGAAGCTCAAGAGAAGCGTACCTGACCCGCCCCTCGGGGGGCGCGTGGACGACCTGCATCGGCCGCCGACGCGCTTCGAGCGTTTTCGGACCTGGGTCGAGCGCGTGCCGACGCTCAGGCTGTACGTCGCGCTCACTTTGGTCACCTGGGCCTCCCTGACCTCCCTTATCGCCGTTGGCGCCCGCCCGCCCGAGGAGCGCACCGTCGCGGAGGGCATCATCGAGAGCGGCAACCTGGAGCGGTTGGAGACCCTGATGCAGAATCCCAACCCCTGGACCGTGCTGCTGGGGGTCGGGCTGGTTGTCGGTATAGAGATGGGGATCGCCTGGTACTTTCTGGAACGCTTCGGTCGCCGCATCCTAAAGACGAACACCGCGATACGCCTCGCCCTCGCCGCCTCGCTGACCATCCTGTTCACGGCCCTCGCCCGTTTCTTCACCGAGCTGGAATTCAACGCCTACCTCACGCCGCTGGCCGGCCTCTCCGTTATAGGGACGATGCTCCTCGGTCCACGGCTGATGTTCCTGATGGTCGTCGTGACCGCGGTGAACGTCGGGGTGATGAAGGGCAACGACTTCCTCCTGACGGCCTCCCTGCTGCTCTCCGCGGGCTTCGCCATCTACGCCGTGGTCAGGGTAGATTCCCGCCAACGGCTGCTCAAGGCCGGCCTCTTTATAGCCCTGATGACCGCCGTCGTGACGTTCGCCTTCGGCCTGATCGGCGGCGGCAGCTTCTCCGAAGCCCTCTGGCAGGGCCTGCTCGGGCTGGGGAGCGGGCTGCTCTCGCTCATGCTCGCGATGGTGCTGCTGCCGCTGCTCGAGGACGCCTTCAACATCCTCACCCCCATGAAGCTCCTGGAGTTCTCGAACACGAGCAACACCCTGATCCACAAGCTCCTCCAGAAGGCGCCGGGGACGTTCACGCACTCGATGCAGGTGGGGACGCTGGCTGAGAACGCGGCCGAGAGGATCGGGGCGAACCCGCTGCTGGCGCGCGTCGGGGCCTACTACCACGACATCGGCAAGATGGAGCACCCGGCGTACTTTATAGAGAACCAGATCGGAGGGATTAACCCCCACGACGCCCTCTCGCCGGCGCTCTCGGCGAAGGTGATCCGGCGCCACGTCAAGGACGGCTTGGAGATGGGCCGCGCCTGGGGCCTGCCGCAGGAGATCCTGGACATCATCGCCCAGCACCACGGCACGACCCGGATAGAGTACTTCTACCGCAAGGCGGTCGAGCTGGACGGCGACAACGTCAACGAGGCGGACTTCCGCTACTCGGGCGGCCTCCCCCAGGGCAAGGAGGCGGGCATCGTGATGCTGGCCGACTCCGTCGAGGCGACCGTCAAGTCCCTCGAAAAACCAACCCCGAAGCGCATAGAGGACATCGTCACCGACACCATCAACCGCAAGCTCGACGACGGCCAGTTCGACGAGTGCGCCCTGACGATGCGCGAGATCCACGAGGTCGGCGAGGCCATACTCGAGGCCCTCGTGGGCTTTCTCGGTCCGCGGATCGAGTACCCTGGCGGCGCCCCCGACGCGCGCAACGGCAAACCGAACGCCAGGTCCAACGGCAAGCCGACGAAAGAGGACGTCTCGGAGGAGAACAGGCGCGCCTCGGGCGGCGCGATCTGAGCGGCGAGCGTCCCGCCCCATTCTCGATCGCCCTGCTCGACGAGGCCGGCTACGGCCGGATCACCGCGGGCCGGGCCACCGACCTCTTCGCCGCGGCCTTTCGGGAGAGAGGCCTCGACCTCGACCGCGTGGGCGAGGTCTCCGTTGTGCTCGTCGGGCCCGAGACCATCAGGAGGCTCAACTCGGAGTTTCGGAACAAGGACGCGGAGACCGACGTGCTCTCCTTCGAGGTGGACGGGCCCTACGGGGAGATGGTGGGGGAGGTCGTGATCTGCCCGGCGTGCGCCGACATGCCCGTCGAGGAGCTCGTCGTTCACGGCGCGCTGCACCTCGCCGGGATGGACCACGGCGAGGACTTCGAAGCGAGCGAGATGGCCAGGGCGCAGCGGAGCGTCATGGAGATGGCAAATGGCTAGAGAGGCCCAGGAACCAAAGAAGGGCCAGCAGGGGGTCGGGCGCAGCTTCCAGCACGCCTACCAGGGAATAGTCTCGGCCGTCCGCACCCAGCGCAACCTGCGCTTCCACTTTTTCGCGGCGTTGGGGGTGCTGATCGCCGGCCTGATCCTTGGTGTCAGCGCCATGGAGCTTGCCGTGCTCGTGCTGACCATCTGTTTCATCTTCGTCGTCGAGATGCTCAACACGGCCCTGGAGTTCGTCGTCGACCTGGTAACGACGGAGTACCACCCGCTAGCCAAGCTGGCGAAGGACGTCTCGGCCGGGGCCGTGCTCGTCTCCAGCGTGGGGGCGGTCCTCGTCGGACTCCTCGTCCTGGCCGATGACCTCGGGCCACTCTTCACGGGGGGCCTGGGTGGCATCCGCCGCTTGCCGGGCCACCTGACCCTCGTCTCTTTGGGCGTCGTCGTCCTCGCCGTGGTGCTCGGCAAGGCGCTGACGCGCTCGCCGGGCTCGTTCTACGGGGGGTGGCCGTCCGGGCACGCGGCCGTGGCGTTCGCGGGGTGGGTGGCGGCGAGCTTCGTGGCGGCCGGGGGGCGCTACGGGGGGGTGGCCTCCCTGATCTCGCTGCTCATGGCCCTCCTCGTCTGCCAGAGCCGCGTCGAGGGCGGCGTGCAGGGTCTCTACCAGGTGGCCTCCGGGGCCGTGATCGGCTCCCTGACCGCCGTGGCGATCTTCCAACTCTTATGAAGGAGAGGAGCCCCGACGTGGTGGACCACCTGATGGACGCGGCCCGCCAAGCCGCCGAGAATGCCTACGCCCCCTACAGCCGGTTCCAGGTCGGGGCGGCAATCCTCACCGAAGGCGGCGCCGTCCACGCCGGCTGCAACGTGGAGAACGCCTCCTACGGGCTCTCCATATGCGCCGAGCGCAACGCGGCGACGAGCATGATCTCCGCCGGTCCGGACGACCGGCGCATAAGGAGCGTCGCGGTCTTTAGCCCGAACGCCTCGCCGTGCTTCCCCTGCGGCGCCTGCCGGCAGTTCCTGCGAGAGTTCGGCTGCGAGGAGGTCGTGGTTGAGGACGCCTCGGGCCTCCCGCGCCGCTACCCCTTTGAGGAGATACTGCCAAACTCATTCGGCCCGGAAGACCTGTGAGGGGCCCCGACACGAACGGGTTCGAGGGGCACAGGAGCGGCTTCGTCGCCGTCGTGGGCCGGCCGAACGTCGGGAAGAGCACCCTGGTCAACCGGCTTGTGGGGGAGAAGGTCTCCATCACCTCCCCCAGGCCGCAGACGACGCGCAGCCCGATCCGGGGGGTCCGCAACGGCAAGAACTACCAGGTCATCTTCGTGGACACCCCGGGCTCCCAGAAGCCGCGCGACACCCTCAGGGCCAGGATGCAGGAGCAGGTCGTGGACAGCCTCTCGGGCTCGGACATCGTGCTGTTCCTCCTGGACGCCCCGCAGGCCGCGGAGGGCGTCGGCACCGGCGACCGCTACGTGGCCCGCCTGATCGCCAACAGCGGCACCCCGGCGATGGCCTGCCTCAACAAGGTGGATCTGCTGGCGAAGCCTACCCAGGCGCTGCCAGCCGTGCAGGCCATCACCGAGCTCGGGGACTGGCGGGAGGTCTTCCAGATCAGCGCGTCCGAGGGCACGAACGTGGACGCCCTCATGGACGCGGTAGTCGGGATGCTGCCCCCTGGCCCCAACTACTTCCCCGAGGGCACCGTAACGGACTACCCGGAGTCCTTGATCCTGGCCGAGTACATCCGGGAGAAGGCCCTGAACGCGCTGCGCGAGGAGGTGCCGCACGCGGTGATGGTCGAGGTCGACGAGGTCGAGCGCAAGGAGAACGTCACCGTCGTCTACGCCATCATCCACGTCGAACGGGGCACCCAGCGCATGATCGTGCTCGGCAAGGGCGGCAAGACCATAAAGAAGATCGGCACCGAGGCCCGCCGCGACGTCGAGCGCCTGCTCGGGACGAAGATCTACCTGGACCTGAAGGTAAAGGTCAGCCCGGGGTGGCGCAGCGACAAGAAGTTCCTGGAGCGGTTGGGTTTATAATTACCCGCATCTTGGCGTCTAGCGGGGAGAAGCGGAATTGGCGATGAGGGTGCGGGAGTTCGCGAAGACGGTGGACCACACCCTCTTGAAGCCGGACGCGACCGACGAGGACATTACGAAGCTCTGCGGGGAGGCGGTCCGCTACCACTTCGCGGCGGTCTGCATCCCGCCTTGCTACGTGCGTCTTGCCGCCAGGGAACTCCGCGGTACGGACGTGAAGGTCGCGACGGTGGTCTCCTTCCCCTTCGGCAACGACGCGACGCCGGTCAAGGCGGCGGCGGTGCGGGAGGCGATCACGCGCGGCGCCTCCGAGATCGACGTCGTGCTGAACATCTCCAAGCTGCTCTCCGGCGAGTTCGACTACGTCGCCGACGAGCTCGCGAGCCTCACCCACGAGGTGAGCGTCGTCGCTATGAACAACGGCCTGAACGACGTTGTGATGAAGGTCATCATCGAGACTGCATACCTGACGGACAAGATGAAGCGGCTCGCCACCCAGATCGTGGCCGCAAGCGGCGCGGACTTCGTGAAGACCTCGACGGGCTTCGGCCCCGGCGGCGCCACCATAGAGGACGTCGCCTTGCTGCGCGAGGAGGCCCCCGAGGGGCTCGCCGTGAAGGCCTCGGGCGGCATCCGTACCCTGGAGGACGCGCTCGACATACTCAACGCCGGGGCCTCGAGGCTCGGCATGAGTTCCAGCGTGGCGGTGATGGAGGAGGCCGAGGGTGGCGGTCTACAAGAGTAAGGGGATCGTGCTGCGGTCCATTCGCTACGGCGAGGCGGACCGCATCCTCGACCTCTACACCCTTGATGCCGGCCTCGTCTCGGCCATCGCCAAGGGGATCAGGCGCACGAAGAGCCGCTTCGGCGCCCGCCTGGAGCCCCTCTCGTGCGTGGATTTCGTCGCCTACGGCGGGCGGACCCTCGACACGATCACCCAGGCCGAGACGCTCCGCAGCTTCCAGGGCATCCGCGAGAACCTCGCCCGCTTCGAGGCCGCCGCCGGCATGGTCGGCAGCGTCCGCGCCCTCTCCGGCGGCGACGAGGCCGACCGAAGGGTCTTCAACCTCCTCTACAACGCCCTCGACGCCCTGGAGTCGCGCGATTCGGGCTTCGAGTCGGTCGAGGCAGCCCTCGGCCTCAAGCTCTCCATCCTCGCCGGCTACGCCCCGCAGCTCGACAACTGCCTGAACTGCGACGCGAACCTCGACGAGGCCCCCGAACCCCTGCACTTCGCCCCCGAGCACGGCGGCGTGCTCTGCGCCGCGTGCCGCGCCTCCACCGCCGACGCCTTCCCGATGGCGCCAGGCACCCTAGACCGTCTGCGCGAGACCATCGAACGCCCCGTGCGCGAGGCTCCGCAGTCCGAAGACCTCCGCGAGGGCGTGCTGCGCGTCGTCCGCGCCCACGTCCTTGCCCACGCCCCGGGGAACACGCGCTCCGCCGTCAAGCTCTCCTCCCGCACCCGACGCCCCGCGTGAAGCCTGAAGGGACGGCGGACCTGCCGGCGCGGGACTGGGCCTGCGAGGAGAGCGCCGGACGGGTCCGGCCCGAGCCCCCGGACGGCGTGCGCAACGAGTTCCAGCGCGACAGGGACAGGATCATCCACGCCAAGGCCTTCCGCCGCCTGATGCACAAGACCCAGGTCTTTATAGCCCCGGACGGCGACCACTTCCGCACCCGCCTCACCCACACGCTGGAGATGATGCAGGTCGCCCGCACCATCGCCCGAGCCCTCGGCCTCAACGAGGACCTCACCGAAGCCATAGCCCTAGGCCACGACCTCGGCCACACCCCCTTCGGCCACACCGGGGAGGAGGCCCTCGCCTCGGCCCTCGCCGAACACGGGCGTACCTTCCGCCACAACGAACACTCCCTGCGCGTCGTTGACCGTCTGGAGAGGTATGGAGTTGGTTTAAACCTTACGTTAGAGGTTAGGGACGGTATACGTAACCATACAGGGCAAGGTTATCCATCAACGAGGGAGGGTGAGATCGTGCGCATCGCCGACCGCATCGCCTACGTCAACCACGACGTGGACGACGCATTGCGGGCGGGGATCATCAGGTTCGAGGACCTGCCGGCCGGCCCGATCTCCGCCCTCGGCGAGAAGATGAGCCGGCGCATAGATACCCTCGTCCGAGACATGATCTCTACATCTAAACTAAAGGGTGAGATAGCCTTGTCCGAAGAGGGGTACGCGGCCCTGATGGGGCTGAGGGGCTGGCTCTTCGAGAACGTCTACCGTGGCGGCGGGCGCTCGCGGGAGAACGAGAAGGCCGCGGGGGTGGTCCGGGAGCTTTTCGGGTACTTTCTCAGGCACGAAGAGGAGCGAACGAAGAGCGACCCCGACCCCATCGTGGAGACGGTGGACTTCGTGGCCGGCATGACCGACCGCTACGCCCTCGCCACCTACAAGAAGATCCTCCTGCCCAGGGGCGAGATCTTCGCCTGAGCGGCACTGGGGTCTGTTCGACCGGGCCGCCTCTCGCATCTAACTGGAATGTGCCAGGCGTGTAAGCGAGCGGTCTCACGGGGTCGGGGCTGCTTCTCGCGCGCCCGGTACCGTGACCATAGAGGACCGCTAGCGGCCGGTCAGCCCGTGTTCAGTAGGCCGGAGGAGATCCCCGAGACTGTGA
>JAUJMB010000080.1 GCA_030447045.1 Rubrobacteraceae bacterium
ACCCGCGACCCTCACCATGGCAAGGTGATGCTCTACCAGCTGAGCTACTTCCGCATGCCGGGTTAATTTAGCACGGCCCATTTGCTCTTACAAGCGCCCCTTGAACCAGCGTCTGCGGGAGAAGACCACGTAGCGCAGGATGAAAAAACTGATCACCGACGCAACCAAGACGGAGACGATCTTGGCGACGTTGCCGACAAGATACGCGGGTATCTCCGTGTCCACGAGAAGCGGGTGTATGAGGGCCCAGAAGACCCCGGTGCTGATCCCGATGTTGAGGAGGGCCTGCAGGCCGAAGAGCGTTCTCTGTCGCATGCTGTGCTCGACCCGCCCCCGGAAGGTCCACCTGGTGTTCCCTATGTAACTGTTCACGTTCGCCAGCACGAGCGCGACGCCGTTGTAGAGCACGAGCAGCGACGCCTCCCGGGTCGGCTGCAGCCACAGGAAGAGGTTGAGCACCCCGATATCCACGACGGCGTTCGAGAGCCCGACCAGGGAGAACTTGGAGAACCGGACGCCGCCGCTCTTGAGCTTCTCCCGCTTGCTCAACGCGCCGCCAACGCCATCTCGTAGTACCCGCGCAGGGCCCGGGTGGAGGCCTCCCAGTCCTTGGTCTCGGCGGACCTCCGCGCGCCCTTTCGCAGCCGGGCGCGCAGGTCCGCGTCCGTCAGGACCCGTCGGCACGCCGCCACGAGGGAGCTGCGGTCTTCGGGGTCGTAGAGCAGGCCGCTCACCCCTTCCTCAACCACCTCGTGGGCGGCACCGGCCCGCGCGGCGATGACGGGCAGCCCGGAGGAGAGTGCCTCCAGCATCGCGAGGCCTAAAGTTTCCGTCGTCGACGGAAACACCAGCGCGTCCGCCGACGCGTAGGCGGCGCTCAGCTCAGCTCCGCGCCGCGTGCCGGAGAAGACCGCCGGCATCCCGGCGAATAGCTCTTCCAACTCCCCGCGCGCGGGCCCATCGCCCACGAGGGCGAGCCGGACGTCGGGCATCGCGCGCAGCACATCCCTCAGGCTGCCGATGTTCTTCTCGCGGCCCAGCCGGCCGACGTAGAGCAAGACGGGGGCGTCGGGGTGCCCGCCGGAGAGCTTGACGCGCCACTCCTGCGAGCGTTTCTCCGGATGGAACCGCGCGGTATCCACGCCCTGGGGCCAGACGTGCAGGCGTTCGACACCGTTCTCGCTCAGGTACCTTCGCGTGGTCTCGGAGGTGCAGAGGTTGACCTGCGCCCTGTTGTGGAGGGTGCGCGTCCACCAGCGGCCGGCCTTCTCACCTATACCCAGGCCGTAGAAGCGGGCGTAGGTGGTGACGTTCGTGTGGTAGGAGGCGACGAGCGGGAGCGCCATCCGGTGGGCGTAGAAAGGGGCGCCGCTTCCCAGGACGAACGGGTTGACGGCGTGTATGAGGTCTGGCCTGAATTTCTTGAGGGCCCTACCCACGCGCGGGTTGCTGGGGGCGAGCATTATCTGCGGGTACGGGGGGAACGGGATGCCCGCCACGCGGTGGATCGGGACGCCGTGGTAGTAGGCGGGCCCCTCGCCGTAGCTGGGCGCGATCACCAGCATCTCGTCCCCGATCTTCAAGAGCTCGTCTATGGTGCTGCGCAACCGCGTGACGACGCCGTCCAGCGCCGGCACGAAGGTCTCCGTGAAGATCGCGATCCGCATTACGCCCCGGAAGCCCCCGGGCTACGTCCGGGCGCGGGTGGACGGCACGCCCACGTCACCCGCGGTTCCGGCCGAGTGCATCGGTTACGGCTACAGGTTGGAGATGATGGCCTGCGTGAACTCCGTCGTGCCCGCGGTGCCCCCGAGGTCCTTGGTTCGGGTCTCCGGGTTCTTGAGCGCGGCCTCGATGCCGGACTGCATGCTGTCGGCCGCGTCGGCGTGGCCGAGGTGTATGAGCATCTCCTTGGCCGAGAGCAGCGTCGCCAGCGGGTTCGCCCGGTTCTGTCCGGCGTACTTCGGCGCCGAGCCGTGCACGGGCTCGAAGACCGCGATCTCCTCCCCGATGTTCGCCCCGGGGGCGACGCCCAGGCCTCCCGTGAGCCCGGCGCAGAGGTCAGAGAGGATGTCGCCGTAGAGGTTCGGGCAGACGAGCACGTCGTAGAGGTTGGGCTTGGTTATGAGCTGCATCGCCATGTTGTCCACGATCCGGTCGTCGATCTCCTCGAAGTCGTTCTCGTAGTCCTTGGAGACCTCGTAGAACACGTCGCGGAAGAGGCCGTCGGTGAACTTCATGATGTTCGCCTTGTGGACGACCGTGATGTGCTTGCGGCCCTGCTCCTTGGAGCGCTCGAAGGCCATGCGGCAGATGCGCTCGGTGCCCTCGCGGGTGATGATCTTGATCGACTCCGCCGCGTGCTTGCCCACCATGTGCTCGACGCCGGCGTAGAGGTCCTCGGTGTTCTCGCGGTAGATGATGAGGTCGATGTTCTCGAAGGGCGTATCGACGCCGGGCAAACTCAGGCTGGGCCGGATGTTCCCGTAGAGGTCGAGCTCCTTGCGCAGCGCCACGTTCACCGAGCGGAAGCCCGTACCCACCGGGGTGGTCAGGGGCCCCTTTATGGCGACCTTGTTGCGCCGGATCGAGTCGAGCACGGACTCGGGTAGGGGCGTCCCCTCCCTTTCCATTACCGCCTCGCCGGCCTCCGCTATCTCCCACTCGATGCCGACGTCGAGCGCGCCTATAACCTCTTTTACGGAGTCGGTGAGATCCGGCCCGATCCCGTCGCCGGGTATGAGAGTAACTGTCTGCGCCATGCGCTAGCCCCCTTAGCTAAAGAATTGGCACAGTATAACTACCAGAGGGGCGCACGGCATCCAGTGCTAGGCGTTGCTCAGCGCGCCGAAGATAACCGCCCCGACAACGGCGGCCAGCACCAGCAGGATAAACAGCGCGATGGCGACCGGTATCAGCACGATGACGACGGCCTTACCGGTGGAGGTGGCGTGACCCTCCCTGACGCCCAAAATCGAGAGCACGGCGTACCAGACGGTCGCGAGGAGCAAGCCGAGGATCGGGATCCAGGCCACCAATATCGTCACGTTGGCGTAGGCCACAACGCGAAAGGTCGTCTCGAAGTTTGTGCTCATCGGTCGCGCTATGAGGAGTACCAGCAGATGGATGATCGCCGCCGACACTACGAAGATCACGGCGGCGAAGATGGGCATGATGATCAGGGAGGAGAAGAAGCCCACTATGGCCTCCCCCATGCCCCTCGCCCCCAGGCCGACGACCGAGCTTAGCACGCCCAGGAACCCGGCTATTATGGCGTAGATCTCGCTGCAGATGAGCGCGAACAACAGCGGGTTCACGAAGTCCCCCTGCCGGTTCATGCCCCTGAAGAAGGCGACCGGCTCGAGCACGAGCCTCCGCACGGTCACGACGAAGCTCTGGATCGGGTCCCTGTAGTCGAACTCTCCCCCCGCCGCCGCGGACGTTCCCGGCGGACGGACACCCGCTCCCCCACCCGAGCCCCCGGAACCGGCCGCGTCGGGTCGGCTTCCCGTGTCGAAGTCCACGCATCCTCCCTTCTTATAGCCCCCCGCAGCGGTAAATCTAGAGCTTTCTGACACCGCGCGCAACAGAGAAAAAGCACCCGCCCGGCGCCGTCCCTACACGTCGCGCGGCGGCGGACGTGCTGTAGAATGGACGCTTGGGTGGTGAGTAACGGGGAGCCCGTGATGCCTTCGACGATAGAGACCCTGGAGCGCGAGCTGGGCGAGGCCCAGGCCGAACGGGAGAGAGAAGAGCGGGCGGTCTTGCGGGCCGAGAACGCCCACGAAGCGGCCTGCGCCGCGCGCGACGAGGCGTGGTCCGAGGGGTCCGCCACGGACCCGGAAGTGGAGCGGCTGACGACGCTCGTCTACCAGAGGCGCCGGGAGCTCTACGAGGCCATCGACCGGCTGAAGGCGGCCGAGGGCAAGGAGCGCAGGATCAAGAGCCGCCTCATGTACGTCCTCCCCGCCGAGCGCCGCCGCTACCTCCCCGGCGCCGTCGACGAGGAGTTCGAGGCCTTTCTGGTCTCCGTCAGGGAGGCCTACGCCGACGTCCTGCCGGACACGCGGGTGGGCGTGGTGACCGAGAAGCCGGGCGAGGTGGACCTGCGAGGGGACGCGACCTGGCGAGCGCTAGAGCGGCTCTACTCGGGGACCGTGCGGAGGTGGGTCGAGATCCGTTGCGGCGGCCCCTGCGAGGACGCGGCCAGGATGGCCCGGCAGATCGGCTACTACGCGGGCGGCCACACCCCGCGCGTTTTCGTGGGCGACGAGGAGGTAAAGGTCGGCGGCCAGAGGGGCCCCGAAGACCTGCGCCCGCTCAAGGGTTACGAGAGCGTCGAGGGCCGCCTGGCGCTTGCGCGCATAACCGCCAGACGCTACCTCGACGAGACCTCCGTCTCCCGGCTCCTCAAGCGGCCGCCCACCCTGGTGCAGGTTGCGGAGATAGCCCGCCTCTACCAGACCATGAATTTGACGGTGGACGAGATCCGCTGGCGCCTGGAGCAGCTGATCTCGCTCCGCTTCGAGGTCCTCGAAGCGGTCTACGAGCTCACCGGCAACCGCCGGCGCTTCTCCTTCTACGAGATAGCCCGCGCCGCCCGACTTCTGGACGGCCACTTCCCCGACGCCGGCATCGCCGCCGAAGCCCTGGCCCGCGCCGTGGACCGCGCGCTCGAAACCGGCGTGCCGCTGGTGGACGTCGCGTACATGAGCGTTACCAGCGAGGGCTTCTAGAGGCTCCAGGCATCAGGTGTCCCTGGCCGGGCCAACGCTAAGGATTGTTCTAATTTTCGAGGCTGCGCGCTCGTCTTTGAACGTGCCCATAGCTGGGCCTTCCTGAGGCCTGTGGCCCGGAGCCTCACGCCTCGAAATCTGCCAGGTCGTGCTCGGGGACCGAGAGGTTGTACGGCCGCGCGGGCCTCTCGGCGAGGACGCGGACCTTGTAGACGAAGTCGGGGACGAACTCGCCGCGGCGAACCTCGAGGATCTCGACGGGCTGCATCGTGGCCCTGAGCGCGGCGCGGTCCCCGGGCGCGTAGCGCGCGGGGCGGTTACGGTCTACCAAGAGTCCGCCTCCTTCTGGCGCTTGGGTATAATGTGGGCCGCCCTCGGTCGGGCGGTTGCGGGGCATTCTGGCACAGTCGGCGGCGCGTTTGGGAGGGTAAGGATGGGCGAGGGCTACGATCTCGTCGTCGTGGGCGCCGGCCCCGGCGGCTCTTCGACGGCCTACTACGCCTCGCGCGCCGGCCTGAAGACGCTCCTCCTCGACCGCCAGGAGTTCCCCCGAGACAAGCCCTGCGGCGACGGCCTGATGCCCCACGCCGCCGGTGAGGTCGCTATGATGGGCCTCGGCGACTGGTTGGACGAGCCCCACCACGGCCGCTTCACGGGGTTCTCGATCCGCACCGCGACGGCCCAGGTCCGCCAGGGCGTCCCGCCCACGCTGCACGGGCCGCGGGGCTACGTGATACGGCGCGAAGAGACCGACGCGAAGCTGCTCGAACGGGCGCGTTCCGCCGGCGCGGAGTTCCGCCCCAGGACCCGCGCCACGGGCCTGCTTCGCTCCCCCGCGGGCGCCGTCACGGGATTGATGGCCGAGAACGGCGGCGGCCCCGAGGGCTTCACAGCACCCCTCGTGGTGGTCGCCGACGGGGTAGGCGGCTTCGAGGGCGGGATGAAGGCCCACCAGAACGCGGTGGCCAGGAGGCAGTACTTCCGCGGGGTGGACGGGCCGGACAAGGAGCACATCCACGTCCTTATGACCGACGACATGAACTATGGCGGCGCCGGCTACGGCTGGGTCTTCTACCTCGGCGACGGAACGGCCAACGTCGGGGCCGGCGTCTCCACGAAGTCGCTCGCCAAGACGGGCCGGAACCTCAAGGACTTCTACGGGCGCTTCCTGGAGGAGCCCGAGATGGCCGAGTGGCTCAAGAACGCCGAGCCCGAGGGGCCTGCCAAGAGCTGGTCGCTCAAGATGGGCATGTGGGGTGCGAGGCGCCACGAGCAGGGCGTGATGACCGTGGGCGACGCGGCGAGCCTGATCCACCCGATAAGCGGCGAGGGCGTCGGGTACGCGATAGAGTCGGGCCGCCTGGCCGCCGCGTGGGCCCACGAGGCCCACCGCCTCAAGGACTTCTCCGCCGCCACCCTCTCAGGATACGCCCGCCAGCTGCTCCGCCGCCGCGGACGCGAGCACCTCTCCGGCCACGCGCTGATCAACCTGGTGCCGAACATGGGACTTCTGGAGCCGCTCTTCAGGGCCTGCGCCAAGGACGGCGGGGCGAGCCGGGCCCTCGTGGAGAGCTTTACCGGCGACGCGCCGGTCTACAGCCTGCTCAAGCACCCCCACGCCTTCGCCCGCGCCCTGAGGGATGTGGTGGGCAACCGCCCGCGAACCTGAGCGGCCTACGGCCTGAGGGCCAGCCGGTCCAGGTAGAACGTCGTGAGGCGCTCCCCGTCGGTCCGCGCGTCGAAACGGAGGTAGAGCGTCCGCCCGACGAAGCGCGAGAGGTCTTCCCGTCCGCGCTCCCAGCCGCCGGTCTCCCGGCCCACGCGCCTCTCGAGGACCGCCACCTGCTTGCCCCTGCCGTCCGTAAGGCGGAGTAGCATCGTGTCGTCGGGGTCCTCGTCGCCGGCCTTCACCTTGATGTCGTAGGCGAGCGTGGTGGCGTCGGCGCGGATCCGTACCTTCTGCCACAGCGCGTCCCTGCCGTCGTGGTAGGCGCCGAGGCGGGCGTGCCCGTCGTCCAGCACGAGTTCGGCCCCGTCCCTGGCCCTCTGGCCCCAGCCGCCGACCTTGCCGAGGCCACCGTTGTCCAGGGCGCCGGTGTCGAGCTCGGGCTCACCGTCGCCGCCCGCCGCCTCGCCTTTTCCTTCGTCTGCCGCCGGGGGCCCTGCCGCGGGCTTCTCGGGCGCTTGCGCGCCGGCCGGGTCCTCGCCGGGGGCGTGGGCGCTCGCGTCGACGTAGCCGCCGAAGTCCGTGGTCCAGTACCAGACGTGGACGCTGCCGGGGGCGTTGATGCGGGCCACGCCCATCACGCGGTAGTTACCGTCGAGCATGGCCGCGTTGTGGGAGGGGGACCTCTTCCAAGCCTGCATGGCCTCCTCCGCCGTCTCGTAGCCGACGGCCAGGTTCTCGCCCTTGG
>JAUJMB010000081.1 GCA_030447045.1 Rubrobacteraceae bacterium
CGCTTCGGCAACGTCTACGGTCCCCTCTCCGGCCACAAGAACAGCGTCGTCGCCCGGTTCATCAAGCGCGCCACGAGCGGCGAGGCCCTGGAGATCTACGGCGACGGCACCCAGACCCGCGACTACATCTATATCGGGGACCTGATAAGGGCCATAAAGCTCTCCGCCACCACCGAAGGCGTCGGCGGCGAGACGTTCCAGATCGCCACCAGCGCCGAGACCACCGTCCGGGAGATAGCGGACAGGCTCATCCCCGCCCTCGCCGAGGCCGGCGTAAAGGACGTCGAGGTCCGCCATACCGAGGCCCGCCGCGGCGAGGTCCGCCGCAACTTCGCCGACACCTCCAAGGCCAAACGTCTCCTCGGCTGGCAGGCCGAGATGCCGCTCGACGAGGGCCTGCGCCGCACCGTGGCGTGGTTTATGGAGGGGAGCTAGGCGCAGGCCCTCGGCGTGAATCTCGGGCTACCGGGTACATCCAAAGGAGAGGCTCTTCGTCAATGGACCGGGAGGCGGTAGTGGACAGAGGTCGGGAGCAGGAGAGGGATCAGGAGAGGGATCAGGAGCAGGTCAGGGCGGGCAGGGAGCGGCGGCTGGCCATGGCGGACGACATACGCAAGCTGGAGGCCGTGCGGGAGCGGCTCGTGGCCGTGGAAGAGGTCGCCCAAACCTACCCCGAAGGCCACCATATGCGCGTCCGCCTCGAGAACCTCAAGCTGAACAAGGTAGTGGAGGATCTAGACGAAGACCTCCGGGACCTCTACGACCGCTCCGCCCACCCCCGCGGCACCTGAGAGCGGTTCGCGCGGCGAACCGCTCTCAGGTGTCAGCCCGCCCCGGCCTTCGGCCTCCGCTTTCGGCCGTCGGCTTCTCGGGTTTGACGCAAGACCTGTCTCTCTGCGCAAATATTCGTGGGTTCACGACTTGCCGCCGGGTAGGAACCGTCCTCGCAAGGGGGCTGGGGTTCGCACCCAGGCCCAAAAAGCCCATGGCTGATAACTGAAGGCCCTAAGCGGCGGGTCTCCCGCGCGCGGCCAGGTAGAACGCCACCTGGGCCAGGGCCGCGACGGCGGCGCCGACGACGAGGGAGACGGAGATCCTCTCTATCAGGTCCGCCCTCAGGACGAGCACGCAGAGGGCGGACGAGAGGAGACCTGCGACCCAGCCCGCGGCGGCGAGGCGTCCCCTTCCTAGCGCGTAGAGCGCCTGGTTGAGCGTCTCGGCGAGCAGGTAGAACGCGGCGAGGGCGGCGAGCAGGGCCAGCAGGCCGTTCTCTGCCCCGTAGCGGTCGCCGGCGAACAAGTTGAGGCCCCACCCGCCGAGGAGCCAGGCGCCCCCGACCATGAGGACGCCGACCGCGCCGACGATCCCCGCCGCCCGCAGGACGAAGCGGTCGAGGGCGGCCGGACCGCCGGTTGAGAGGGCGCGGCTGGCGTGCGGCAGGAGGGCGCCTATCACGGGGCTCATCACGTACTGCGGGATGCGCGTGAAGATGAGCGCGGCGCCGAGGAGGCCCACCTGCGCCTTCGTGCCGCCCATCAGGCCCGCCAGCACGACGCCGCCGCTCGCGAGCGTCTGGGCGCAGGCCATCGAGACCAGGACCGGCCCCGCGAACCTCAGCGCCTTCCCCACGGAGAACGGCGCCCCTGGCCTCTCGGCGGGCCGGACGGGCCCCGGGCGCACGGCCAGCACGCCGACGACCGGCGCGAGCACGATGGCGATGGCCGGGGCGGCGACGCCGAGGCCGGCCGCAAGGAGGATCAACGTGACGACGACCCGGCTCGCGGCCTCGGCCAGGATCTGGCCGCCCATCCGGGTCGGCTGGCGGTGGCCGTTGAAGATCCCACGCCTGAAGTACTCGGGCGCGTACAGCGCCACCGCCGCGACGAAGAGGACCGTGATCCAGGCCTCCTCGAAGACCAGCCGGGTGAGCCAGGGGCTTGCCGCCAGCGCCAGCGCCAGGAACCCGACGAGCAGCGCCGCCTGCCAGCGCCGGACGGAGGAGACCACGGGCTCCCAATCTTCTCCCCGCGCCTCCCTCTCGGCGACGTGCCGGCCGAGCGTCTGGGTGGCGGCCACCCAGAGCACCTGCACGATGAGGAATGTCGAGTTCCACAGCAGGGCTATCGGGGCGTACCCCGCCGGCCCGCCAAGGGCGCGGGTCGAGATGCCGATAAAGACGAACGTCAGAGCGCCGGAGACGGCGAAGGAGAGCCCGATGAGCAGGCTCCCGGCCCCCGCGCCCTGCCCCTTCAGTACGTTCGCGAACCTCACGCCGCGCATCTTACGCCATACGGCGGAGAGTCGAACCACGGGTTCGCGACCGGGCGTAGTACCGGTTGCCTAACCGGCGTACTCGGGCGTGATACCTAAAGCCTTACCTCAGCCAGGTCGAGATAATGACGCGGAAGACGCCGAGCGGGTAGGCCAGCCTCGGCGGTTTCTTGGTCTCGCCGGCGGCGCGGCTCATCATGGAGATGGGGACCTGGTGGAAGCGCAGCTTGTTCCTGAGGGCTTCCAGCGTGATCTCGTTGGCGTTGAAGCGGTCCTCGCGGAGGTCCATCTTGTGGAGTTCGGAGACCCTGATGGCCCGGTAGCCGTTCGTGCAGTCCGAGACCTTGACACCGGTGAGCAGCGACATGAGGCGCGAGAAGAACACGACGCCTATGTGCCGGACGCTCCCGGACTCCTCGTAGAAGCCCATGAACCGGCTCCCGAGCACGAAGTCCGCCTCGCCATCGATGATCGGCCCCACGAGCCGGTCGAGCTCCTCGGGCTTGTACTGCCCGTCGGCGTCGAGGTTGACGACGGCGAGCGCCTGCTCGGCCCGGGCGATGGCGAAGCCGGTGCGCAGGGCGTCGCCCTGGCCCCGGTTGACGACGTGGGTGACGACGGGCACGCCCTCGGCCCGGGCGAGGGCCGCCGTGGCGTCCCTGGAGCCGTCGTCGACGACCACGGTCTTGACCGGGTGACCCAGCACCTCGTCCGGGATGCGGCGCAGCACGCCCTGGATGCCGCCCTCCTCGTCGTAGGCGGGGACGATGATCAGGATCTCACCGGGGTGCCCCTCGAGCCTCTCTTTGGGCGTGAGGTAGTTCTCCTCGTAGTCCCTGACGGCGAGGCCCGTGACGATCTCGCCGCTGCGGCGCCCGGCCGCCCTTACCCGCGCGAGAAGGTTTAGGAAGAGCCCGAAGAGCAGGAGGTTGGCCAGGCCGAGGAGGGCGAAGGCGCGGTTCTCCAGGCCGAGCAGGCGGCTGACCGGCTCGAAGATCTGGGGCACGACGGAGACGAGGGCGACGCCGAGGGCGATGAGCAGCGAGAGGAGCAGGTCGAGCCTGCTCCCGCCGCCGCGGAACTTGAAGACGCCGTACGCCGCGAACAGCAGCGCTATGACGACGCCGGCGACGCTTATGTGTTCAGACTGCAGCATCGGATCTTACCTATTGCCCTCCTGCTGGACGACCTTCTCCTGCGGCCTCCACTGCGAGGTGGCGGGGATCTTCGAGGTGTCGCAGCGGTGGGCGTACTTGCGGGCTATCTCGGTGACCTCCCCCAGCAGCCCTTCGCTTAAGGTCGTCGGTTGCAGGCCCAGGTCCAGGAAGCGATCGTTGCGGACGTGCAGATCGTTCTCGGCGGCCTCGTTGCGCGGGTTGGGCACGTAGTCTATCTCAGCACCCGTGCGCTCGGAGATCATCCTGGCGAGGTCGCGCAGACGGTGGGTCTCGGTCATCTGGTTGTAGACGTTGACGCGGTCGCCGCTCTCGGGCGGGTTCTCCAGGGCGAGCTGTATGCAGCGCACGGTGTCCTGGATGTGGATGAAGGCGCGGGTCTGGCCGCCCGTGCCGTGGACGGTGAGCGGGTAGCCCACGGCGGCCTGCGCCAGGAAGCGGTTGAGGACGGTGCCGTAGTCGCCGTCGTAGTCGAAGCGGTTTATGAGGCGCTCGTCCAGCCTGGTCTCCGCGGTCTGGGTTCCCCACACGATGCCCTGGTGCAGATCGGTGATGCGCGTCAGGTCGTTCTTGTTGTAGAAGGCGAACAGGAGCTGATCCTGGGTCTTGGTCATGTGGTAGATGCTGCCCGGGTTCGGCGGGTAGAGGATCTCCTGCTCTACAAGCTCGCCCCCTTCGGTCTCGACCTTGACCGTCAGATACCCCTCGGGGATCTGCATCCCGGCCGTGCCGTAACCGTAGACGCCCATGGTCCCCAGGTGCACCACGTGGATGTCGAGCCCGCTCTCGGTGATCGCCGCCAGCAGGTTGTTGGTCGCGTTGAGGTTGTTGTCCACGGTGTAGCGCTTGTGGTAGCTGGACTTCATCGAGTAGGGCGCGGCCCGTTGCTCGGCGAAGTGGATGACCGCGTCGGGCTGCCACTCGAGGAGCAGGTCCAGAAGCCGTTGGTAGTTCTCGGCGACGTTGATGTTGTGGAAGTCTATCCGGTTGCCGGTCAGCTCCTCCCAGACGCGAAGGCGCTCGCCCATGGGCCGGATCGGGGTGAGGGACTCGCACTCCAACTCGATGTCTATCTTGCGCCGGGAGAGGTTGTCGACTATGGCCACCTCGTATCCTTGCGCCGAGAGGTGCAGCGAGGTGGGCCAGCCGCAGAAGCCGTCGCCGCCTAGAACCAGTACCTTCATCTTCCGTGCTCCCTTCATCCGGGCATATCTTGCGGATGATTCACCGCTCTATTTTCGCGCTTCGGCCCACGCCGCACACGCCAGCCGCCGATTGTAACGGATAAACGGTTAAACGGTGCTTAAACCCCGGTAAACGCTCTGTCCAACCTCTTCGGCGGCCCGGTCACCTTACCGGCCAAGCCTATCCATCGAGCCTCGCTCGGCGGCGGCTATATTAACGTCTATTAATAACCCAAGTCCGGCTGGAGTACAATGTCCCGGCCCGAAACGCGACCGAGGGTGCTCCTGGATTTGGCCGAAAAGCGAGAAGGTGGCGGCGGGACCCTGCCCCCCCCGGGCGCGGACCCGGCCGACAAGGGCAGCCTCGGCAGGTTAGGCCCGGTTCTCGCCGGTGCGGCGGCGGGCCTCCTCGTGTTCGTCCTCTACCTGAGGACGCTCGCGCCCACGGTTCTCTACTACGACGCCCCGGACATGCTCGACGCGGTGATGCTCCAGATGCAGGCCGCCGTGCTCGGCATCGCCCACCCGACGGGCTACCCGACGTACCTGACGCTGACGCACCTGTTCACGTACCTGCCCGTGGGGGACGTCGCCTACAGGGCCAACCTGGCGAGCGCGGCCTACGGCGCCTTGGCGGTCGGGGCGGTCTTCGGGGCCGGGTACCTGCTCAGCCGGCGGGTGGTGGCGGCGGCGGTCGCGGCGGTGGCGTTCGGGGTCGGGGAGGCGATCTGGTCGCAGGCCGTCATCGCCGAGGTCTACACGATGAACGCGCTCCTGATCTCGCTGACCCTCCTCGCCCTGCTCCTCTGGCGGGACCGCGCCCGGGACCGCTACCTGCTCCTCGCCGCCCTCCTCTCGGGCCTCTGCCTAACCCACCACCTCACGAGCGGCCTCCTCCTCCCCGCTGGCCTCCTCTTCGTGGGCCTCGTCGACCGGCGCAGGCTCCTCGAGTGGCGCCTCATGCTCAAAGCCGCCGGGCTCTTCTTTCTCGGCCTCACGCCTTACCTGTACCTGCCGATCCGGTCCTGGATGGACGCGCCGATGGAGGCGAACAACCCGTCCAACTTCGAGCGCTTCTGGTACGTCGTGAGCGGGGGGAACCTCACGGGCTCGTTCTTCGCCTTCGGGCCGGCGGAGCTGCCCGGGCGGCTGCTCTTCTACTGGGGCCACCTCACCGACAACCTCAGCCCCATACTCGTCATGTTCGCGCTGACGGGTGCCGCGCTGATGGTCGCCCGCGACCGGCCCGTCGGCCTGCTCCTGGGGTTCCTCTACCTCGGGTGGGCTTTCTACTCCATAGAGAACGACATCCCCGACGTCAACCTGTACTTCATTCCTACGTACCTGATCCTCTGCCTCTGGACGGCGGTAGGCCTCGGCGCGCTGCTGACGGAGGTGGAGGCCCTGACCGAACGCTTCTCGCCGCCCGTCCGGCGGGCGGCGCTCGTCCTCCTGTGCGCGGCGCTGCTCGTCGTCCCGCTCGTCGGGGTGAGGGAGACCGCGGCGGCCAACGACATGAGCGAGGCCAACCTGGGGCGGGAGCAGGTAGAGGCGGTGGCCGACAAGGCGGCCCCGAACGCGACGATCCTGCACCACCGCAGCAGCCTGTGGTACCTCGTCCTCGTCGAGGAGCGCCGCCAGGACCTGACCCTCGTCGACCCCTTCCAGCACAACACGGAGGCCGAGTACGCGGACATCGTCTGGCCAGCGGACCTGAACCTCGAAGAGACGGACCGCCGCTACGGCACCGACGACCTCACCGGCGTGTCATCCGCCAGGATCGCCGCCAAGAGGGGCCCCGTCTACCTCCTGCCCAGCGCGTTCGTCCCCGACCCCGAGCGCTACGAGGCCGCCGGCTTCAAAGTGGTCGAGGTGGAGGAGAACATCCTCTACAGGCTTATCCCGAAAGAATGAGCAGCCATCAGCGTTCAGCTCTTTGCCCGGTGGTGGGCGGGAACTTGGGGGCTTGAATCTTCTGCGGATGCGGGGCCTTGGCCGGTTAGAGCCCGGCCTTTACTTTCTCTCGCTGATCGCCCAGAGCGGAGGCGAAGCCGTAGCGTGCTGAGGACTGACAGCTACTCCGCTGCTTCGGCGGTGCGGCAGTCCTGGGCCTCGCACTGGCGCAGCGCGTCGAGTTGGGAGTTGAGGCGTTTGAGGAGTTCTTCGGGCGCCCGGTCGTAGAGGTTGTCCAGCTGGTGGGGGTCCTTCTCGAGGTCGTAGAGTTCGTGCTCGCCGGTCTTGTACTCGACGAAGAGGTGGTCTTCGGTCCTGAGGGCCTTGAGCCAGGGCCGTCCCCACTCCTCGCTCGAGTCCGCCCTGCCGGCGGAGGTCAGTCGCCAGTCGCGGGGCAGTGGGTCGCCGGTGAGCAGGGGCCGCACCTGGCTCTCGTTGACGAAGGGGGGGCGGGGGACGCTGTCCCTCTCGGCCACCGCCTCGACGAGGAACCTCTGGCGCCAGTCCTCCTCGGGCGTGGGGGTCTCGTCCAGCAGCGGCGCCAG
>JAUJMB010000012.1 GCA_030447045.1 Rubrobacteraceae bacterium
AGAAGGCCCGCGAGGGGGTCAACGTGTGCGTGATCTTCGACGGCCTCGCCAACGTTTTCGTATCGTCGAAGTTCAAGGACTTCCCCAAGGAGATAAACCTGCTCCACTTCAGGCCCATCTGGGGGCCCGAGAACCTCATCAACCCGCGCAACGTCTTCCGGTACCACAAGCACATCATGAGCGTGGACGGGGAGGTGGGCTTTGTCGGCGGCTACAACATCGGCTCCCTGTACGCGGAGGGCTGGCGCGACACGCACGTGCGCATCGAGGGCCCCGACGCCCGCGAGATCGAGAACGACCTCGTCGACTTCTGGAACGACCACCGCCCCCCGCACCTACCCGAGCTGGAGCTGGCCGGGGAGCGCGCCTGGAACCCCGCGACGATCTTCCACAGGAACGACCCCTACATGAGGATGTTCCCCATCCGGGCGATGTACCTGGAGGCCATAGACCGGGCCAACAGGCACATCTACCTCACCCACGCCTACTTTATCCCGGACCGGGCGATGCGGACCGGGCTCATCGAGGCGGCCAAGAGGGGCGTGGACGTGCAGGTGCTCGTGCCCGAGAACTCCAACCACGTCACGGCGGACTGGCTCGCCCGGCGGCACTTCCGGGAGCTTCTGGAGGCGGGGGTGAGGATCTTTCTCTACGAGCACATCATGATCCACTCCAAGACCGCCACGATAGACGGCATCTGGTCCACGGTGGGCACGGCGAACATCGACCGCTACAGCCTGCTCGGCAACTACGAGACGAACCTGGAGGTCTACTCGTCTGACCTCGCCGGCCAGATGGAGAGGATGTTCGAGCTGGACAAGACGAACGCGCGCGAGATCTCGGCGGAGGAGTGGGATCGCCGGCCCCTCCCCGCGAAGGTCGCCGAGCGCGTCCTCGCCTCCCTGAGTCCGCTGGTCTAGGGGTTCTGAGGCTTCAGGTATCGGGGTTTTCGGATGCGGCGAGCGTGTGGTTGGTGGGGGCTTGCTCGGGCGGGTTTGGAACCCGCCCCTACGGGGGGTTGTGCGGCCGGGGCCTAATGCCGTCCTTGTATAATGACGATGATTCGGGGTTGTATATCTCTGGAGGGCTGGTTGGCGCGGTGGCGGTTTCTTGAGCCGGAGGAGGGGGTGGTGGAGGACCTCGCGCGGGAGGCGGAGGTCGACCGCCTGTGCGCCCGCGTGCTGGCGAACCGGGGCGTGCTGCCCGGGGGCGCTGCGGCCTTTCTCGCGCCCTCGCTGAAGGCCATCGGGATGCCCGAGGAGGACCCGTGGGGGGTGGGGGCGCGGCGGGTGGCGAAGGCCATACGCGACGGGGAGCGCATCGGGGTTTTTGGCGACTACGACACGGACGGGCTCACCTCGGCGGCCGTGCTCTACCTGGCGCTCTCGAACTACACGCGGAACCTCACCGTCGCCCTGCCGACCCGGCAGAGGGGCTACAGCCTGCGGGAGCCCTACGTGCGCGACCTCTTCGCCGAGGGCGTCGACCTGCTCATCACGGCCGACTGCGGTATCTCCAACCGGCGGGAGGTGGCCCTGGCCAACGAGCTCGGGATGGAGGTCGTCGTGACGGACCACCACATCCCGCCCGAGGACCCGCCGGACGCGGCCGTCGCCGTCCTCGACCCGAAGCTGTGGGACCCCGACGACCCGCTGGCAGGGGTCGGCGTGGCCTGGAAGTTCGCCTGGGCCGTCGCCCGCGAGCTCGGGGACCCGGAGGGTAAGAAGAGGCTAGGCCGCCTGCTCGACCTCGTATCCGTCGGGACCGTCGTGGACATAGCGCCCCTCGTCGGGGACAACCGGGCGCTCGCGATGATGGGCCTGAGGCACATCAACCGGGGGCTCTCCGGGGGGACAGCTAGGGCCGGCATCCAGGCGCTCGTCAAGGTGGCCGGGGTGCGGGGTGAGCTAGACGAGGAGGACCTCGGGTGGCGGCTCGGGCCCAGGCTGAACTCCATCGGCAGGATCAAGAACCCCCGTCCCGCCCTCGACCTGCTGCTCACGGGGGACCCAAGGGAGGCGAACCGCATCGCCTGGGAGCTCAACGGCCTGAACTCCGAGCGCCAGCGCCGTACCCGCCACGCCGTCGAGCGGGCGATGGAGGAGGTAGACCCCGAACAGGACTTCAAGGTCGTCGTCACGGACGAGACCGGGGGGCTCGCGGGGCTCGTGGCCGGGAGGGTAGCGGGGGCCACGGGGAGGCCGGCGGCGATCCTCAATCGGAGGGCGGACGGATCGTACGGCGGCTCGGCCCGGGCCGGGGAGACGGACGTCGACCTCTACGGGGCCCTCTACGCCGTCAGGCACCTGATGGGCGAGTGGGGCGGCCACCGCAAGGCCGCGGGCCTCTCCGTGAGCCCGGGCCGGTTCGATGAGTTCGTCGCCGGGGTGAACGAGGCGGTGCGGGCGCAGCACGCCGAAGACCCCGAGGTCTTCGTCCCGGCGCTGGAGGTGGACGCTGAGATAGCGCTGGGGGAGGTGCAGAACGGGCTGCTCGACTGGCACGAGAAGCTGGCCCCCTTCGGGAGCGGCAACCACAGGCCCGTCTTCGCGAGCGAGGGCCTCAAGATAGAAGGTTCGCGCCAGCTCTGGGAGGGGATGAACCTCGTGAGCCTCGCCGGCGGCGTCAAGGCGAAGATGGCCGGCGACGCCGACGGGCTGCCCGAGGGGAGCTTCGACGCGGCGTACACCGTCTTTCGGAGCCGGTACTCGGGGCGGGCGGAGCTAGAGATAGTGGACGTGAGGAGTTGAGTTGAACGCCGTCGGGGTGGACGTGGGGGGGACCAAGATCGCCGCCGGCGTCGTCTCGCCCGAGGGGGAGGTCCTCGCGCAGACCCGCCACCCGACGCCCCACTCCCCGGAGAAGCTCGTCGAGGTTATCGTGCGGGCCATCAAGGAGGTGAGGAGCGGCCACGAGGTCGGCGGGGTGTGCCTCGCCGTGCCGGGGCTCATCCTGGCCCAGGAGAACAGGGTGGTCTTCTCGCCGAACCTGCACGCCATAGAGGGCATCCCGCTAAAAGAGCGGGTCGAGCCCGAGATAGGGGCCTCGCTCACCATCGAGAACGACGGGAGCGCGGCGGCGTGGGGGGAGTTCCGGTTCGGGGCGGGTAGCGAGGTGGACCACCTGGTGTTCCTGACGCTCGGGACGGGGATCGGGGGCGGTGTGATCTCCCACGGCGTCCTCCTGCGCGGGGCCCAGGGCTCCGGGGGGGAGCTCGGCCACGTCACCGTACAGGCCACGGGGCCCCGCTGCGCCTGCGGCAACCGCGGCTGCCTCGAGGCCCTCGCCTCGGGGACCGCCATAGGCCGCCGCGCGAGGGAGGCGGCCGTCGAGAGGCCGGGATCCGCTCTGGGCCGCATCGCCTCCAGGCGCAAGGTGCTCGGCGAGGACGTGACCGAGCTCGCCCACCAGGGAGACGAGACGGCGCTCTCCGTGCTCGAAGAGACGGGCACGTGGCTCGGCATAGGGCTCGCCGGCTTCGTCAACGTCTTCAACCCCGAGGTGGCGGCCGTCGGGGGCGGGGCGATGGAGGCGGGGGATTTGATCCTGGCCTCAGCCCGCCGCGAGGTGCGCCTGCGGGCCCGCCCCCCTTCCCGCGACCTCGTCGAGATCCAGGCCGCAACCCTTGGACCCGAGTCCGGCGTCCTCGGCGCCGCCGCCCTCGCCCGGGGCGAGGACGGCGAGTACGTGCTCGGCGACCTTTAGGCGATGCCCCTGGCCGTCGTCCCGACCCCCATAGGAAACCTCGAGGACATCACCTTGCGCGCGCTGCGCTACCTGCGCGAGGCCGACCTCATAGCCTGCGAGGACACCCGCCGCACCGGCCGCCTCCTCGCCCACCACGGGATAAAGGGGGACCTCGTCGCCCTCCACGAGCACAACGAGGACCGCCTGGCCACAGAGCTCGCCGAGAGGGCCCGGACGCTGCGCGTGGCCCTGGTCTCGGACGCCGGGATGCCGCTCGTCTCCGACCCCGGCTACCGGCTCGTGGCGGCCTGCATCGAGGGGGACGTCGGGGTCGAGGTCCTCCCCGGCCCGTCGGCCCCGGTGACGGCGCTCGTCCTCTCGGGCCTGCCCACCGACGCCGTCGTCTTTCTCGGCTTCCCGCCGCGCAAGGGGAGGGAGCGGGGAGAGCTTCTGGCGCGCGTCGCCAGGGAGCCCTCGACCTTCGTCCTCTTCGAGTCGCCGCACCGGCTGGCGAGGACGCTCCGGGATCTCCCGTCCGCCGCCCCGGTCGCCGTGTGCCGGGAGCTCACCAAGCTGCACGAGGAGGTCTTCAGGGGGACGGCGGGGGAGGCGGCGGAACACTTCTCGGGTACCGTGAGAGGGGAGGTCGTGCTGGTGGTGAGGGGCGGCACGGACGTTGCCCCGGCCAGCCTCGAAGACGCCGTGGAGAGGGCGCGGGGTTACGTCGAGGCGGGGGAGGGGCCGTCGAGGGCGGCGGCGCGGGCTGCCAGGGAGACGGGGCTCGCGAAGAGGGACGTCTACGAGCGGGTCGCGAAGGGCTGAAGGGCAGGCGCGGGCCCCGGGCGGGCACCACCCACGTCGCTCCCGTCGCGGCCCTATTCTCTCCCTAGAAGGGCCACCCCGTCAGGGCACCTCCAGCGACCCGGGTTCGGAGGACGTGCCGGCACTCGCCCGGGGTTCGGGTTGCGCGGCCTCCACCAAGGACCCGGCCTGGGCCTTGCCCGCGACGGTGGTGTCCGCGAACAGGATCCTCTCCATGCCGCCGTCGACGCTGTCGAGGGGTGGGGGGTCGAGGGCGCCCAGGTGGCCGGCGACGGTTACGTCGAAGAGGACCCCGTCGGGGCGCTCGACGGAGATCTTCAAGGACTCCGCGGTGCCGGTGTTGTCGATGTCGAGCGCCTCGAAGAAGGCGTCGTCGGAGGAGTAGGGCCTCAGGTCGAGCGTGTCGGAGGTGCCCGCCCAGTCCAGCACAATATGGGAGCCCGACCGGAAGCCCGCGTAGGTGTCGTTGCTCGCGGGGAGGTCGGGGCGCAGCGAGTCCCCCGGGTGCCCGGCGTAGTCCGTCAACTGGGCGCCGCCCCCGCCGGGCTTTAGGATGTTGCTCCCCCTGCCGGTGTAGAGGCGGTCGTACCCGCCCGCCCCCCTGACCCTCTCGACGACGGAGGAGTTGAGGTTGACCGAGGCCGAGACCGTCGTCTGCTGGGAGGCGTTGCAATCGAAGTGGCCGGCCTCCGCGCGGTTGTAGGAGGCGCCCCAGTCCGGGATCAGGAAAACAGATAGGTAGTGGCAGATGCCACCGGAGGGCTCGGGGACGGTGACCCTGGAGAAGTTCGCGGCGTCCATCCCGGAGGGGTCGGTCAGCGTGTCGTTTCCCCACCCGTCCTTGTAAGCGTAGGTGTCGTTGTCCGACCCGCCGTTCGTCAGGTCGTCGGCGGGGCCGGCCGAGATCCAGTCGTTCCCGCTCAGCGCCTTTACGTAGTCGCTCCCGCCCGTGCCAAAGAGCACGTCGGCCCCCGACGCCGTGTTGCTCTTGGCGGTCCCCAGGCAGGGGTTGGTCGCCGTGCTGCCCGCCGGGCAGACCTTGGTCACCGCCAGGGCCGCGCCGCCCGCCACGACCAGCGTCGCGACCAGCGCCGCGAGCAGGAGCATCGCCCGCCTTCTCATCCTGTGTCCGCTCTCCTCTCCTGGGTCGGGAGCTTCTCCTGTCCTTCCGTCGGGACCGAACCGCTCGCCTCAGCTGGCGGGGGCCCGGCCACCGCGGGTGCCCGCAGCGTATCCCCGGTTCGTGGTGGACGCATCCCCCGAATGGGCTAGTTTACGAGCATTCGAGGATTTCTCGTTGCGCACCTTCGCGACGGCGCCATCGCGAAACCCGGTAGGTCGGCGTCGCGTTCGCCCGCGGGCTATTTCGGCTGGTGGCCGACGACTCTATAATGCCCCCGGATTCTTACCGGGGGACGCCATGTTAGTGGACTCGCACACGCACCTGCTGCGGCTTGAGGTCTCGCCCGAAGAGGCGATGAGGGAGGCCGCCGGGGCGGGGGTCGGGGCGGTCGTGAACATCGGGACCGAGGTCGAGGACTCGCGCCGGGGGGCGGAGCTCGCGGCCGTGCTGCCCAACGTGTACTCGGTGGCGGGGATACACCCCCATAACGCGGGGACCTACACCGCCGCCGATCTCGAGACGCTCGCGGAGCTCCTAGAATCGCCGGGGGTCGTGGCGCTTGGGGAGGTGGGCCTCGACTACTACCGCTCTGAGTGGTCCAGGGAGGTGCAGCGGGCGTTGTTCGAGGATGCCATCTCGCTGGCCAACGACACCCGCTTGCCGCTCGTGATCCACTCCAGGCAGGCCTTCGCGGACACGATGGCCTGCCTCGGGCGCGCCCGCGTGCCGGTAGTCCTCCACTGCTTCGAGGGCGGCGACCGGGAGGTCAGGGAGGCGACCGAGCGCGACTACTTCGTGGGCCTCGCCGGCAACGTGACCTACAAGAACAGCGAGACGGCCAAGGTGTTGCGGCTCATAAACCCCGACCGCGTACTCGTGGAGACGGACGCCCCGTACCTCAGCCCCCAGCCCGTGCGCGGCACGAAGAACGCTCCAAAGAACGTCGCCCACACGGCCCGCTTCGTCGCCGAGAGGCTCGGGATGGAGGACGACGAGTTCGCCACCCTCACCACGCGCAACGCCCGCAACTTCTACCGCCTGCCGCTCGAGGTGTGAGCGCCTGGGCACATCCCGAACGGTGGAAGGCTCTTACCTCCGGTGAAGGTTGCCCGATCTGCTACTCGATCGAGAAGGATGGCATCTGCCGGGGCACCATCGCGGAGCTCGAATCTGGCTACCTCACCACGCAACGGGAACAGGCGCTTGCAGGTTACTGCTGTCTCGTGCTCAAGCTCCACGCCGTCGAACTGCACGAGCTAGACGAAGACGAAGCCTCTGCCTTCATGCGGGACATGCGACGCGTCGGGTGCGCGATCCAGAGGGTTACTGGGGCGGTCAAGATGAACTTAGAGATACACGGCAATACCATCCCGCACCTGCACGTTCACTTCTACCCGCGCCGGCCTGGAGACCGTTTCGAGGGCGGTCCCGTGGACCCGCGCCGAGAACCCTTGGTGCTTGGTGAGGCGGAGTTCGAGCGTTTCGTCTCCGGGCTGCGCGCGACGCTGCGGGAGGTGTGAGCCGGGGTGCCTGATCCCGCCAGACCCAAAAAGAAGCTGGGCCAGCACTTCCTCAAGGACCCCAACACGGCCAGGATAGTCGCCTCCGGCGTCGGGCCCGACGACGTGGTGCTCGAGATCGGCCCCGGGCGGGGCTTCCTGACGCGCTTCCTGGCCGAGAGGGCGAAGCTCGTCCACGCCGTCGAGCTGGACCCCGACGTTCTGCCGGCGCTGCGGGATGCCGTGGGAGAGCGGACCAACGTCCGCATCCACGAGGGCGACGCCCTGCGCTTCGACTACGCCTCCCTCGACCCCGCCCCGAACGCGATGGTCGCCAACCTGCCCTACAACGTGGCCTCTCCGCTCGTCCTGCTGCTGTTGGAGCGGGTGGAGGCCTTGCGGACCCTGCGGTTCATGGTGCAGCTCGAGGTGGCCCGCCGGATGGCGGCGGCGCGGGGCACGAAGGACTACGCCTCCTACGCGGTGCTCGTCGGGTTGTTGGCGGAGGCGAGGATCCTGCACAAAGTCCCCCCGACGGTCTTCGACCCGCCGCCGCGGGTCCACTCCGCCGTCGTAGAGATGTCGCGGAAGGAGCCCCCGAGGGACTACGACCGGATCAAAGCCGTGGTGCTCGGCGCGTTCAGGAGTCGCCGCAAGCGGCTGGTCAACAACCTGCCCGAGGCGGCCCGGGCGGGGGCGCCGCGGGCCCTGATCTCTTTGGGCCTCGGCCCGGACGCCAGGGCGGAGGAGCTCTCGCCCGAGGACTTCGCGGCGCTCTACCGGGCGCTCTCGTGGGCGCTGTGAGGGGCCCCGTCAGGCTCAGGGCCTACGCCAAGATCAACCTCGCCCTGGACGTGGTCGGGCGGCGTCCCGACGGGTACCACGAGATCAGGACGGTTATGCAGAGCATCTCGCTCGCCGACGAGGTGTCGGTGGGACGCGCGAGCGAAGGCTTCGATCTGCTGGTAGACCCACCCCGCACCGAGGTCGGGCCGCGGGAGAAGAACACCGCCTACCTGGCCTGGAGGCTCCTGTGCGACCGGCTCGGGGAGGAGCTTCCGGTGAGGGTCGCGCTGCGCAAGAACGTCCCCGCCGGGGCGGGCCTCGGCGGGGGCTCCGCGGACGCGGCGGCCGTCCTGCGCGGGCTGGACGAGCTCTTCGGTCTCGGCCTCTCCGTCGAGGAGATGCGCGACGTCGCAAGCGGCATCGGGGCCGACGTCCCTTTCTGCATCTCCGGCGGCACGGCGCTGGGCGAGGGGGTCGGGGAGATCCTGCGTCCCGCCCCCCCGCCGCCCGACCACCGCCTGCTCGTCGTCAAGCCGCGCCGCGCGGCGGACACCGGGGCGGTCTACCGGTCCTACGACGCGAACTCCACGGGCGGGGGCGCCGCGGACCGCGTGCTACAGGCCCTGCGCTCGGGCGACCTCGCGGGGCTGGCCGGCGCCCTCGGCAACGACCTCGCGCCGGTCGCCAAGCGGATGGTCCCGGAGGTGGCGGAGCTGGAGGGGAGCCTTCTCGAGGCCGGGGCCATGGGGGCCTCGATGACGGGCAGCGGGACCGCCGTGTACGGCCTGTTCCGCGACGAGGATGCCGTCGCGAGGGCGAGGGAGAGGGTAGATGCCCCCTTTGTCGGCGTCTGCGCCCCGGCCCCCTTCGGCTCCGAAGAGGTCTAGCCCGGAGGGACGGTCCCCGTGCCGGTGGAGGGCGTGATCCTGGATGGCGACGGGGTCGTCCCGATCCTGAACAGGGGCTTCCGGCGGGCGGGGGAGCGATGAGGGTTCGGAAGAAGGCGTCTTTCGCGGGGCCCTGAAGTAACCCGGACTGCCGGGCGAGGCAATCCTCTGCCCGGGGCTACCGCCGTTGTTCGAACGTCGCGTGCTGGCGAGCGGGTGGCCCCGCGGGGAAGGTTGGCCGGGTAGCGTATGGCGCTGAGCGGGCGGCTCTGGGATCGTACGGGTCGGACGCGCTGGGAGAGATCGACCTGCCCGCGGGGTACGCGCGGGTGGTGCGGGCCTGGGCCGGGGCGTCCCGAGCGGACCATCCCGGATTCTGACGGCGCATAGGGGCTTCGGTATACTTGCGGCGTTACGGGCGGGTCGGTCTTTGGGGCGTGGCCAAGAGGCAAGGCACCGGGTTTTGGTCCCGGGATCGCAGGTTCGAATCCTGCCGCCCCAGCCGCGGGCGCGACGGAAGGCTAGATGGAGGAGAGGCGCAGGCCGATGACCGAGAGTTCGCCGATCTTCGCCGTGGTCCTCGCCGCCGGCAGGGGGACCAGGATGAAGTCCAACCGGGCGAAGGTGCTGCACACCCTCTGCGGCATGCCGATGGTCAACTACGTTATCGGGGCGACCAGGCCCCTCCTCCCGGAGGGGCTTTTCGTCGTGGTGGGCCACCAGGCCGAGCTCGTCGAGGCCGTGCTGCCCCCCGACGCCACCCCCGTCATCCAGAAGGAACAGCGGGGCACCGGGGACGCGGTGCGGGTCGCCCTCGAGGCGCTCGAAGGTCAGGAGGACGGGATCCTGCTGGTCGTGAACGGGGACGGGCCCCTGATCTCGGACGGGACGCTGGGCGAGCTCCTGGCGCGGCACCGCTCGGCCGGGGTGGGGGCGACGGTGCTGGTGGCGAGGCTGGAGGACCCGAGCGGGCTCGGGCGGGTCGTCGAGGAGGCGGGGGTCGTCAGGATCGTCGAGGAGCGGGACGCGAGCGAGGCCGAGCGGGAGAACCGGCTGGTCAACCTGGGGCTGTACGCCTTCGAGTTGGCGGAGATCCGGGACGCCATCGGCGGCCTCGACGCCGGAAACGACCAGGGGGAGCTCTATCTCACGGACGTGCTCGAGACCATCGGGCGGAGGAGCCGGGCCGTCACGTACATGTTGAAGAACCCCGAGGAGGCCAACCTCGTCAACGACCGGGCGCAGCTCGCGAGGGCCGAGGAGATCCTGCGCCGCAGGATACTCGACGCGCACATGAGGAACGGGGTGACGGTCAGGGACCCGGCGAGCACCCACATCGAGGCCTCCGTCGAGATAGGTCGTGACACCGTGATCCTGCCGGGCAGCTTTCTGCGCGGGGAGACGAGGATAGGCTCGGACTGCGTGATCGGGCCCTCCTCCGACCTCCTCGATACCGCGGTCGGCGACGGCGCCACGGTCGAGCACTCCGTCGGGCGCGGCGCGGCCGTGGACGAGAACGTCGCCGTCGGCCCCTACTCTTTTCTGCGGCCCGGGACGGTGCTCGAGGAGGGATCCAAGGTCGGTGCCTACTGCGAGGTCAAGAACTCGCGGGTGGGCAGGGGGAGCAAGGTGCCCCACCTCTCCTACGTCGGGGACGCGGAGATAGGGGAGGGGGCGAACCTCGGGGCGGGGACGATAACGGCCAACTTTGACGGCGAGAGCAAGAGCCGCACGAGCATCGGAGACGGGGCCTTCACGGGCGTGAACACGAACCTCATCGCGCCGGTCACGGTGGGCGCCGACTCGTACACGGGGGCCGGGAGCGTCGTCAGCAAGGACGTGCCTCCCGGCAGGCTGGCCGTGGGCGCCCCGGCGCGCGCGATCAAGGAATCACCGCAGAGCAGGAGAAAGAGGGCCATGAGAGACGAGAAGGGGGACTAGCGCGGTGATGCACAACGGCCACCTGACGCAGAACACGGAGAAGCGGCTGATGATCGTGAGCGGCCAGGGCTTCCCGGAGCTCGCGGAGAAGATAGCCGACAGGCTCGACATGGACCTCAGCGGGGTGGAGCTCGTCAAGTTCCCCGGCGGCGAGCTCTACGCGAGGTACCTGGAGAGCGTGCGCGGGGCCGACATGTTTATCGTCCAGTCCCTGGGCCAGCCCGTGAACGAGAACCTGATGCAGCTCCTCATCATGATAGACGCGGCCAAGCGGGCGTCGGCGAAGCGTATCGTCGCGGTCATCCCGTGGTACGCCTACTCGCGCCAGGACCGCAAGACAAAGCCGCGCGAGCCCATAACGGCGAGGCTGGTGGCCAACATGATCCAGGCCGCCGGCGCCGAGCGCGTGATGACGATGGACCTGCACACGGGCCAGATCGAGGGTTACTTCACCTTCCCCGTCGACCACCTCACGGCGATGCACACGTTCGTGGACTACTTTGTGGACCAGGGCTTCAAGGACGCCGACGACGCGGTCGTCGTGGCCCCGGACACGGGCGAGGTGAAGGTCGCCAAGCAGCTCGCCGGACACCTGAGGCTGCCGTGGGCCATCGTCAACAAGATGCGCAACAGGCCCGACAGCTCGGAGGTCACGCACGTCATCGGCGAGGTCGCCGGCAAGCGCGCGATCATGATAGACGACGTGATAGCCACGGGCGGGACGCTGGTCAACGCGGCGGCGCGCCTGGTCGACGAGGGGGCCACCGAGGTCCGGGCGGCGGCCACGCACGGCGAGTTCTCGGGCGGGGCGTACCGCAAAATCGAGGACTCCGTCATAAAAGAGGTGGTCGTGACGGACACGCTTCCCTTGAAGAGCGGCGAGCCGCGGTCTAAGATCAAGACGCTTACCATCGCCCCGATCCTCGCCAGCACGATCAAGAACGTCTTTACGGACGAGTCCGTGAGCGAGGTCTTTATGGGCGAGAACCAACTCTTCTAAAGAGGGCAGGAGAAGGAAATGGCTGACAACGTTGCTTTGCAGGCGAACGAGCGCGGGGAGCGCGGCAAGAACGCCGCCCGCCGCCTGAGGGCCTCCGGGATGACCCCGGCCGTCCTCTACGGCGACGGGGAGAGCACCCCGCTCGCCGTCGAGACGAGGACCCTTGACTACACACTCACCCACTACGGGGACAACGCCCTCTACGACATCGACCTCGGCTCCGGCTCCTCGACGGCGCGCGTGGTCGACGCCCACCGCGACCCCGTGACGGGCCTCCTGGTCCACGTGGACTTCGCGCCGGTGAACATGCGCGAGAAGATCGAGGTGACTGTCCCCCTCACGGTGGTCGGCGAGGCGGCCGGGTCCGAGGAGGGCGGCGTGCTGCAGCAGGTCGCGTACGAGATCCAGGTCGAGACCCTGCCGGGGGACATACCGCAGGAGATCACGCTGGACGTGACCCCGCTTGGCATGAACGAGAACCTCTCCCTGGGCGACCTGACGCTCCCGGAGGGTGTCACGCTCCTCTCGGATCCGGATGAGGTGGCCGCCACGGTCACCCAGCCGACGGAGATCACGGACGAGGAGATGGAGGCCGCCGGCATCGTCGAGGAAGAGTCCGACGAGGCGATTGCAGCGGCCGAGGAAGCTGAAGGCGAGGAGGCCGCCGAGGGTGACCAGGTTCCCTCCGAGGAAGGGGAGAACGGGTAGCCTGAGGCTCGCCCGCTCCTTTTTCGAGCGCAAGGACGGCGGGGGGCCTTCCGGGTCCCCCGTAGTCGTCGGCCTGGGCAACCCCGGCCGCTCCTACGAGCGCACCCGCCACAACGCCGGCTACCTCGTCGTCGATGAGCTGGCCCGCCGCCATGGCGGCTCCTGGCGCCGCAAAAAGAAGGCCGAGTCCGCCGATGTCTCCGTCGGCCCGAAGAACGTCACCCTGCTCAAACCCACGACGTTCATGAACCTCACCGGCTCCGCGCTGGCCGGCCACCGCGCCGAGAACCTCATCCTCGTCCACGACGACCTCGACCTCGACCCCGGCACCGTCCGCGTCAAGGTCGGCGGCGGCGCCGGCGGCCACAACGGCCTGCGCTCGACCATCCAGAACGTCGGCCCCGACTTCGTCCGCGTCCGCGTCGGCATCGGACGCCCGCCGGAAGGCGCCCGGATCTCCGTCACGGACTTCGTCCTCGGCCGGATGGACTCCGCGGTAAAGGAAGCCTTGCCGCGGGCCGCCGACGCCGTCGAGGCCGTGCTGGAGGAGGGCCCCGAGGCGGCGATGAACCGCTTCAACGCGCGGAATACCGCCTAGGAGCGGGGTACCGGGGTGGCCACGGACCGCATCGCGGTCTGCCGCGTCTTGTCGAAGGGCGGGCTTCTAGGTCCAGGGTAGGGGTTGGCGCGAGTCGAACACTTCTCTGCCGAGGGGCTCGTCGAAGCGTATTTCCTCGACCTCCAGGGCGTCGAAGTCCTCGTCCCTCAACCGGGAGGCGCAGCGCAGGAGCACGCCGCGCTCGGCGTCCACGACCGCCTCGTACTCGTCTGCGCCCCAACCCAAAGGGTCGGGGTCCCACCCCCAGTCCCAGTTCGCCCCCGGCCTGCCGACCAGGCGCCACGCCTCGCGGCCCGCCCACGTAACCGGGCCCTCCACCTTGAGGTCCAGGGGGCTCAGTTCGCCGGATATACCGCAGATCTCGTCGGTGAGCAGAGCGTAGAAGGTCCAGTAGTGGTCGTTGGCCGGCGTGAACCACGGGGGGTCGTCTTCGCGCGGGCCGCCCCCTACACGATGTTCCCAGACCAGCCCGCTGCCCGGCGGCCCGCCGATCGGGAAGCGCCTCCGGCCGTTGCAGGCGGAGATGTCGACCCCGCCGCTAGGTACATCGGTCTCCAAGCGCCAATGGTACCTGTCGGCGTGCCACGCCCGAGAGCGCCACCCGAAGGGACCATCAGGCTCCGGATAGTTGACGGGGCGCGAGATCGCCTCGGAGGCTTCTCGGGGGGAGATCCCAAATGCGCGTCGTCCGGCCTCGCTGCGCGGGATGATCTCGCGGATCTCTTTGCGCGTGGGGCCTTCTCCCCTGTAACGCAGGGCGGCGCGCACGGTGTCGTAGCGTTCGGGGGCGGAGCGGATCAGCTCGAGCACCTGTTCGGGTTCCACCGGCGTCTCCTGCTCGTCCTGAAACGGTCCCTACGGGGTGGTGGGCCGGGTTTCACGGAGCATGCGGCCGAGCATCTCCACCCCGCCCTTGTCGAGCGTGCGGTCTTCTTCGATGATCTCGAGGTCGTCCGGCACGCCGAGCTCCTTTAGCCTGCGCGCCGTGATGCTGGCGCAGACCACCGCCCCGACGCCCTTGAGTACGCCCAGGGCCTCCTCCGGGTGGTCGTCCACGTTGGCCTGGACAAAGTCGAGCTGGTCGAGGCCCGCGCCCTCGAGCGAGCGGGAGAGGTTCTCCATGCACGTCCGGCCCCACCCCACGACGCCGACGGTAGTCCCTGCCGGCAAATCGGTCAGCCGGCGCAGGCTCTCCAGGTTCGCCTCGGCCAGAAGCGCCACGGTCTCCACCCCCAGGGGCTCCATCAGCTCCTGCACCTCGTGGACGTGGAAGAAGGTGGTCACGGCCAGCGCCCACGGCGGCTCCCCGTCCTCGGAGAGTCGGCCGGGCAGATCCTCCAGGAGCACCCGCTCGACGTCCACGGGGAGCTGCCCCTCGAGCTCGTCGGAGAACTGGTCGAGCTCCTCGCGCGTGCACTCGACGAACAGGATCTTCGTCTTCTCCCGCGGCCCCGCGCCGGCCCTGGCCAAAAGCGCGTAGGCGAGGTCCTCGACCGGGAGCCCCTGGGCCGCCGCGAGGTCCATCACCCGGTCGAGAAGGTCGTCCTTCATCTCCACCGCGTCCACCGGCGGCTCGAGCACGTACATCCCGCTGCCGCGCCGGCTCTCCACGAACCCCTCGCGCTCCAAGTCCGAGAACACCCGCGCCACGGTGTTGCGGTTGATCCGCAGAAACCCCGCCATCGCCCGGATGCTCGGCAGACGGCTCCCCACCTCGAAGCTGCCCGTCATGATGAGGTGCTTTATCTGCTGCTCCAACTGCAGGTGCACCGGCACGCGGCTCTTCGAATTAATCTGCAAATCCATAGATTATCCTATTGTCCTATGTCAGTATGTCACTTATAATTGTCCTAGTCGGATATGGCAATTATACAGGACCGACGGAGTGTGGAGGCGAAGATGGGTACTTGGGCGGAGATCGAGGTGTGGCGGCGGCGGCGCGAGGAGTTGATCCGGGAGGCGCAGGAGAGGGCCCTGGCGCGCGAGGCGCGCAAGGTCAGGGAGGCTTTCGCGGCCGCCGAGGAGCGTCCGGCCGGGGTGCCCTTGGGGATGGAGGTTCGGTGGGGCCTCGCTGAGGACGAGCCGGCCGTCGCGGATCTCTTGCAGCTCAACGGGATGCCGCGCTGGGTCGCCTTTGAGGAGCGGTTCATCGTCGCGGAGAAGAACGGGAAGCTCGTCGGCGCGGTGCGGTACGCCACGGAGTCGAAGAGGCTCACGCTCGGGCTCGTGGTGGTCGACCCCTGGGCCGGCGAGCGGCGGGTCTCGAGGGCGCTCTACGCCGGGTCGCGCGAGCTGGCGCGGGAGCTGGGCGTCAACGTGGTGGTGGCCTCCGGGGCCCGCGCGAACTACCCGCGCGCGGCGGGCTTCCGCCATTTCGGCCGTACGTGGCGCGCGGGGGTGCCGCGCCCTGGCGGGAGCTCGCCCTCCGGCGGCCGTTGGGGGTGGCTGTTCGGCCTGTGGGGGACGATGACGGCCCCGTTCCACAGGGCTTTCCACTAGAAGTCAGGCGGGGAGATCGTCGTGCCGAAGCCATCGATGGCTTCGCCGACGCCGACCCCGAGAAGGTTAGGTACTATCCGGAGAACGAGCGGTTCCCGTCCACTTCGAGCCTACGGTCGGGCGTTATGAGGTAGTGGGCGAGTCGTAGGGGGGCTGTTGGGGGTTGATCCGTTGAGCAGGAGATCCGAGACAGAGGGGACCGACAAGAGGGTGCGGTACCTCGCCGGGGCCAGGGCGGCGGTGCCTTTCGCGCTGGCGACGCTCGTGCTCGGCGTCTCGTTCGGGGTGCTCGCGCGGTCGGTCGGGTGGGGGCCGGTCGCGGCCATCGGGTCGTCCGTCCTGATCTGCTCCGGCTCCGCCCAGTTCGCGGTTGCGGCGGTCCTCGGCTCGGGCGGCGGGATGCCGGCCGCGGTGATCGCGGCCGTGCTCCTGAACGCCCGCTTCGGGCCGATGGGGGTGGCGGTGGCGCCCTACCTGAAGGGCGGTCCCCTGCGGCGGGCGCTGGAGGGGCAGGCGGTGATAGACGCGTCGTGGGCCCTGGCGAGCCGGGGTGGTGGCCGGTTCGACCGCGAGTTCATGATCGGGGCCTCCGTCCCGCAGGTCCTCGCGTGGTTCGGGGGCACCGCCGTCGGCGCGCTCGGCGGGGACTTTGTCGGCGACCCGGAGAGGCTCGGGCTCGACGTTATCTTCCCGGCCTTCTTCCTCGTCCTGCTCGTGGATGAGCTCCGCAGCGGAAGGTCCGCCGTCACGGTCGCGCTGATCGCCGGGGCGCTCGCCCTACTTCTCGTCCCCTTCGCCCCGCCCGGCGTGCCGGTCATAGCCGCCTGCGTGGCGGCGCTTCTAGGCCTCAGGAGGAAATCTTGACGGTGCTCTGGCTAACGATCCTCGCCGTCGCCGTGGCCAACGCGGCGATCAAGGCCTCGGGTCCGGTTCTCGTCGGAGGCAGAGAGCTCCCGCCGCGGGCGGGGGCCGTGATCTCGCTCCTCGCCCCCGCACTCCTGGCCGCCCTCGTGGTCACCGAGACGTTCGGCGAAGACGGGACGCTCGTCCTGGACGAGAAGGCCCTCGGCGTCGGGGTGGCGGCGGTCGCCCTCCTGCTGCGGGCGCCGGTGCTCGTCGCCGTCTTTCTCGCCGCCCTCACCGCCGCGCTGGCGAGGGCCTTCTTCTAGGCTATGCAGACACGCCGCGGACGGAGGGAGGCGCCTTGCGGGTAACGGAGCTACAGCACGACGCGGGGTTTGCGGAGGCGTTCGGGGTGATCCGCGAGCTCCACCACGACCTCGGCGGGCGGCGCTACCGGGAGCTCATCCCCGAGATGCGCGCCACGGGCTACAGGATGTTCGCGATCCGCGAGGAGGGCAACATCGTCGCCGTCGCCGACGTGCAGAGGCTCCCCAACCTCTACTACGGCCGCCACCTCTACGTCTACGACCTCTCCGTGACCGCGGGTGCCCGGTCGAAGGGGCACGGCGAGGGGCTGCTGCGGCACGTCGAGGGGGTGGCCCGCGGGGAGGGGTGCGGCTACGTCGCCCTGGCCTACGGCAGGGAGCGCGACGCCGCGCTCCGCTTCTACGAGGAGCGCATGGGCTACGAGCGGCCCGGCTACTCCATGCGCAAGGCGCTGACGGCGTGATCCCGAAGACCGCTGCCGAACGTGGATGTCCGATTTCCGCCAGAAACCGGGCCGTGAGGGTGGGACAATCGGGGGCGTGATCAGGGACTTCGAGAGCCGGTACAGGGCGGTCAGCAGCCGCGACGGGCGCTTCGACGGGTGGTTTATCGTCGCGGTGACGTCCACCGGTATCTACTGCCGCCCGAGCTGCCCGGCCGTTACGCCGAAGCGGCAGAACGTGCGCTTCTACCCGACCGCCGGGGCCGCCCAGTACGCCGGCTTCCGCGCGTGCAAGCGCTGCCTGCCCGACGCGGTTCCGGGGTCCCCCGAGTGGGACGTGCGGGCCGACGTCGCGGGCCGGGCGATGCGCCTGATAGGCGACGGCGTCGTGGACCGCGAGGGCGTCTCCGGCCTCGCCCGTAGCCTCGGCTACACCGGGCGCCACCTGCACCGCCTCCTCGTCGCCGAGCTCGGCGCGGGGCCGCTCGCCCTGGCCCGCACCCGGAGGGCGCACACGGCGAGGCTGCTGCTGGAGGCGACCGGCCTCTCCGTCACGGAGGTGGCCTTCGCCGCCGGCTTCTCCAGCATCCGGCAGTTCAACGAGACCGTGCGGTCCGTGTTTGCGGCGACGCCCGGGGAGTTGCGTAGGGCGGGGAGGCGCGGTGGGGCTCCCGAGGGCTTGGAGGGGGGTGGGATCCACCTCAGCCTCCCTTACCGCGAGCCCTTCGACGCCGCCGGCCTGCTCGGGTTCCTCGGCTCCAGGGCCGTCCCCGGCATCGAGTCCTACGAGGATGGCGTCTACCGGCGGACCCTGCGGCTGCCGCGCGGGGCCGGGACCGTGGCGCTCTCGGCGGGCGAGGGGCGCGTGCGTTGCGTCCTGCGGCTCGAAGACCTGCGGGACCTCGGCGCCGCCGTTCAGCGCTGCAGGCGGCTCCTGGACCTCGATGCGGACCCCGTGGCCGTCTCGGAGGCGCTCCTCTCGGACGCCGCGCTCGCGCCGCTCGTCGCCCGCCGGCCCGGCCTGCGCGTTCCCGGCAGCGTGGACGGGACCGAGCTCGCGGCGCGGGCCGTGCTGGGCCAGCAGGTCTCCGTCGCCGGGGCCAGGACCCTCGCCGGAAGGCTCGTAGACTCCCTCGGTGAGGCGCTGCCAGGCACCCTCGTCGAGCCGGACGGGCCGCTCACGCGCCTGTTCCCCGTTCCAGGGGCCGTGGCGGGGTTGGGGCCCGGCGAGATCGGCCTGCCGGCGGCGCGGCATGGGGCCTTGGTGGGGCTGGCGCAGGCCCTGGAGCGGGGAGAGGTCGCGCTGGATGCGGGCGCGGACCGCGATGAGGCGAGGCGCCGGCTGCTGACGCTGAAGGGGATCGGGCCCCGGACCGCCTCCTACGTCGCCATGCGCGCCCTCGGTGACCCGGACGCCTTCCCGCCAGAAGACCTCGGGATCCGGAGGGCGTCAGCCCGGCTGGGGCTCCCGGCGGGCCCGCGGGGCATCGAGGCTCTGGCCGTGCGCTGGCGTCCGTGGCGCTCGTACGCTGCGCAGCACCTCTGGGCGAGCCTCGAAGACGCGCCCACCGAAGAGATAGAACGTCGAGAGGAGACGGTCGCATGAACGTTTACGTGGACACGGTCGGGTCGCCGGCCGGGGAGCTTGCCTTCGCGGTGGACGGGGATGGGGCGCTGGTCGCGCTCCACTTCGTCGAGAGCGACGGCTACGTCGAGCTGGAAGAGGCTCTGGAGGACGAGGGCTTCGTGCCGCTGCGCGACGAAGGGCGGACCGCCGGGGCGCGGGAGGAGTTGCGCGAGTACTACGGCGGCGAGCGGCGGGAGTTCGGGCTGCCGCTCGCGCTCGTCGGCTCGGAGTGGCAGAAGGCGGTGTGGCTGGAGCTTACGCGCATTCCATACGGGGAGACGCGCTCCTACGGGGAGATAGCGGACAGGCTCGGCAGCCCCGGAGCCGCCCGCGCCGTGGGCCGGGCCAACGCCACCAACCGGCTGCCGGTCGTCGTGCCGTGCCACAGGGTAATAGCGGCGGACGGTACCCTGGGCGGGTTCAACGGGGGCCTGCACCTCAAGGAGCGGCTGCTGGAGCACGAGCGGCGCGTGCTGGGCGCGGGCTCTTGAGCGGGCCCTCGGGGCGTCCGGCTTGACGGCCAAGGATTTCGCGGCCCTGATCTCGCTCGGCGCGCTCTGGGGCGCGTCGTTCCTGTTCATACGGGTGGCGGTGCCCGCGCTCGGGCCCTTCGTGCTCGTGGGCCTGCGCGTCGGTTTGGCGGCGCTCGTCCTCGTGCTCGTCGCCGCCGCGACGCGGCGGGCGCTGAAGCTGCGGGGGCTGTGGGGCCCGCTGTTATTCGTGGGGTTCGCGAACACGGCGGTGCCTTTCTCCTTGATCTCGGCCTCCGAGGTGCACCTTACCGCCTCCCTGGCCGCCATCCTGAACTCGACCACGGTGCTGTTCACGGCGCTCGTGGCCGCCTTCTGGATGGGGGACCCGCTGACGCCGAAGAAGATCCTGGGCATCTTGCTCGGCATCTTCGGGGTCGCGGTGCTGGTGGGCTGGGACCCGCTGCCGCTGAGCCCCATCGTCCTGCTCTCGGTAGCTGCCGTGCTCGGGGCCTCCCTCTGCTACGGCATCGGCGGGGTCTACACCAAGCGGACCTTCGCCGGCGTCCCGCCTTTGACCCTCGCCGTGGGTCAGCAGACGGCCGCGGCGTCCATCATGATCCCCGTCGCGCTCACGGACTTACCGGGTGAAACGCCGTCGGTTACGGTGGCGCTCTGCGTGCTCGCGCTCGCCGTCCTCTCGACCGCCGTGGCCTACCTGCTGTTCTTCTACCTCATAAGCAGCGCCGGGCCGACCGCGACCTCCACCGTCACGCTCATCGTGCCGGTCTTCGGTCTGATCTTCGGCGTCCTGTTCCTCGACGAGCCCGTCGGCTTCGGCACCATCGCGGGCCTCGCCGTGATCCTGTCGAGCGTAGTCCTTATCACCGGCACCCGGTTCGGGGAAGCCAAGAAGCCCCAGGCCGGCTGACGCGCGGTCGCGCTACCGCGGGTACAGGATCATCTGCGTGCAGCGGAAGAGCGCGATGGTCTTCTCCCCGCCCGTGACGGTCGCGTCCCACACCTGCGTGTTGCGCCCGCCGTGCACGAGCCGCGCCTCGCAATCTATAGACCCCCGGCGTGCGGTGCCGAGGAAGTTGCTCTTGAGCTCTATGGTCGTGAAGCCCGAAGCCCCCTCGGGCAGGCTCACGAACGTGCCGTAGCCGCAGGAGGTGTCCGCTAGCGCCACGACCGTCGCGGCGTGCAGGTACCCGTTCGGGGCCAGGAGCTCCTCCCTCAACTCCAGCCGGCTGGAGATGCTTCCCCTCTCCGCGCCCAATATCTCCAGCCCGATCAGGCCCGGCAGCGCGCCCTCGCTGCGTTGGTTCAACTCGTCGATCACCTGCCCCGCCTCCCGCCCCCGCCCGAAACGACGCCCCATTCTCTCAGAGGACCTTCTCCCGCGTACCCCCGGCGGCCGGACCTCCACCGTCGCCGAACACCGGTCGCCTAAAGCCCATGCTCGGGTCCGAAGGCCGTGGCCGGATCACGCCCGCCCCTGGCCATCCGAGGACCACGTACTCGAGATCGTGCGATCTCCCGCAAACGGACCTTGAAGGGGCCACTTCTACGCACTCGGGTAGAAAAAATTCTCTAAGGTCTGTCTTTGCGCGAATGTTCCGGAAAAATGGCCGCCTGGCATACGGAAAAGCCCCCCGCCCCACGCATATTCACGGCCAGCGGCCGAAAGCGAATCCGTTGCGAGGTGGAGGCGCAAAGCCAAGAACCTCCCGTGTAGGCAGTTTGGCCACCGAAAGCGGGAGGATCAGCATGGCAGCAAGCAAGTATCTGCTCAGGGCAGGTATGCTCGGGGCTCTGATGATGGCGGCGCTGGTGATGACCAGCGGGCCGCTCGCGGCGCAGACCCAGGCGAGCTTCTCTTCTGCTACGA
>JAUJMB010000082.1 GCA_030447045.1 Rubrobacteraceae bacterium
CGCCTCGGCCATCTACCTCGGCCAGGGCGCGGGGGCCGGCGTCGGCGCCCTCGTCATCTTCTACGGCTCCCTCTCCTCCCTGGGCTGGGTCGCCGCCGTCTGCGTCGCGACCGGGCTGGTGGTCTTGCTCCTCGGCCCGCGCCCACCGAAGGGCGGGACGGCGCCTGACGTCTAGGTCGAAGTGGTGGTCCCCGGGGCGGCGGCGTCCGAGATCCCTCAGACCAGACGGCCGAGACGCCGGACGCCGCTGCCAGCAATCCCAACGGCTCCTGGCAGCCCTACGCCTTCGACGACACGGCCGGTGCGTCCGGAGGGCTGGCCGACGGCTGGGCCCTGACGATCAAGGCCAGGGTGAGGGGTTAGCGCCACCGGCCCCGCTCCTCCGGCCGCCGCCCGCGGAGAACCAAAACCTTGGGCCTCGGACCTACTTCGTCCACTCCCGCGAGACGGTGACCTCGACCTCGACGGGCACCTTCTCGAGGATGCGCTCCCCGGCCCTCGTCATCGCGTCGCGCATCTTCTCCGAGACCTCGTCTGCCAGGTCCTCCCTGCACTCGACGACGAACTCGTCGTGGATGGAGTTGACGAGGCGGGCGTCGAGGCCTTCGAGGTCCCGGCGCATGTAGGCGAGGGCGAGCTTGGCGATGTCCGCCGAGCTGCCCTGGATCGGGTAGTTCATCGCTTCGCGCCTCATCGCGCCCCGGTCGTCCTCGACGGGGTCGTTGCCGAACTTGCGGACCCTCCCGGCGAGCGTTCTTAGCGTCCTGTCCCTGGTGGCCCGGTTGGCGGTCCTCTGCAGGAAGCGCTGGACCTTGGGGTAGTTGGCGAAGTACTCGTCTATGAGCTGGCGCCCGCGGGCCTCGTCGGTGCCGAGCTGGGCCGAGAGGCTCTTGGCGCCCCGGCCGTACATGAGGCCGAAGTTTATGCGCTTGGCGTCCGAGCGCTGGTCCTTGGTGACCTCCTCCATCGGCACGCCGTACATCGTCGCCGCCGTCAGGCTGTGCAGGTCCTCGCCCTTGCGGAAGGCCTCGACAAAGGCGGGGTCGCCCGAGACCTCGGCGAGGATGCGCAGCTCTATCTGGGAGTAGTCGGCTATGACGAAGGTGTGGCCGTCCTCGGCGACAAAGCAGCGGCGGAACTCTTCTTCGTGCGGGATCTGCTGGATGTTCGGGTTCGCGCAGTTGTGGACGCAAATCTCGTTCACCACGAAATTCGGGGTTCCCTCGATCGTAAGGTCGTAGGTTTCGATCTCCTCGTTCTCATCTAATACTGCTACGACGTGATGGTTGTGCCTCCTGCGTCCGTCTACCATCTCGATGCCGTACTCGGAAGCCCACCTCTTCAACGTGCTGTAGTCGTGGTGGTAGACCTTCGCGGCCCGCCTCACGCCATGGGAAAGCATTAAGGTGAATTCTTCTTCGGAGTACGGACAATCTCTGAGCTCTGGAGGGGCGGGTGGGTGCAGCCGGGAGTGCTCGGTTCGTGGCATGCCCGCCAAGTTACGAAGGGAATTGTCCAGCTTGTTGCCGTTCTTATGGTGTACAGTTTCTCCGCGCACGAGGTGCTTGTGCTCTTTGATGGAAATGCTCTCCAGTCCTTCCCATCGCAGCGTGGCGTAATCGTCGGAGACGGACCGGCGCATCCAGGCCAACCTGTCTCCGGGGGCTAACTCGTCCATGCGCTTGTAGGCACCAGAAGACAGCCGCACAAGATGGTCGGGGGTGGCTTTCATCTCTCCCAGGTACGAGGCGTTGGAGACACCACGCCACACGAGCTTGAGCACCTTCTTGCGCCCCTGCTTGAGCACGCGCAGTACCTTCTTGGGTTTCGGTATGCCATCGCTGTCGAAGGAGTAAACGTAATCCCCCTCGTTGATCCTCTCGATGGGGATACCCTTAGGGTAGCGTAACAGGTCACGCGGCGCGTCGACAGGAGAACCCTCTGCAATGCACGCCAACCTTCCGGTGGGCACCCGGCACTGCAGAAAGTTCGCGTGGATGCGCCCGGTCTTCGGGTGGATGAATTTGGGGTAGGTTTCGAGATACGTGCCCAGCTTCTTCTGCAGCTCGCGGTAGCGGAGCAGGTCTTTCGCGGCCGGGTGGTCCACCTTCAGGAGCGTCCAGACCTTCGTGTCCGCGAGCTCTATGCCGATGGACCTGAAAGCGTCCGTGATCTGCTGCGGGCTGTTCAGATTCAGCCGCGGTCCGAGCCCCTCCAGCGGCAACACACCCTCGGGCTCCGGAAAGTGCGCCTCCAAAGCTATCGCCGCCTCGTCCCGCCGCTTCCTGACGGTCTTCTCCAGCTCCCTCCACCGCCCCACGTCGAGCTTGACCCCGGCGAGCTCCATCTCCGCTATAGACGAGACCGCCGCGAACTCTATCTTCGAGACCCGGACGAGCTCCTCGGCCTCCAGCGCCTCCAGAAGCTTCTCGCGCAGCGGCAAGAGCACGGCCGCGTCGCGCGCCGCGTACTCGAGCTGGCGACCCGAGAGCTCTCCCGACCAGTCGCTCCGCTGCTCGGACTTGTCCGGCGCCTCGTCCAGGTAGCGCTCCGCGACCGCCCCCAGGCCGTAGGAGGCGCCGTAGTTCCCGCCGTCGAGGACCTGCGCCGCGAGCATCGTGTCGAAGATGGGGGCCGCGGAGATGCCGTGCAGCTCCTTCAAGAATGCATAGTCAAACTTCGCATTGTGGAAGACCTTTACCGGACCGCCCTCGAGCACCTCCTTCAGGGGGGAGATGTCCCCGACCTCGAAGAGATCTATGACGAAGGTCTGATCCGGGACCGCGAGCTGGAGGAGGCGGGCACTACCGTCCCTCGGGGAGAGGCTCGTGGTCTCGGTGTCCGTCCCGACCGCTTCGGCCGCCTCGAGGGCCGAGGCGACCTTGGGCAGCTCTTCGGGGTCGGTGACGAGGGTGTAAGTGGTGGTTTTTTCTTCCATCTTGCGATTCTAGCAGGGAGGACATGAGCGGTATCACATGATTCTCGTGCCCTTGCGGTAGACTCCCTTGCGATGGGCGGTTCGTTCAAGATAGGCCGGGTCTTCGGCATAGACGTGAAGATCCACTGGACCTTCTTCCTGCTGCTGGCTTTCTTTTTCTACCTGGGGCTCAGCAACGGGGGGAGCGTCGCGGCGGCCCTCACCGCGGCGGTCGTCATCGTGGCGCTGTTCTTCTGCGTCCTGCTCCACGAGTTCGGGCACTCGCTCGTCGCCCAGAGGATCGGCATCGAGGTACCCGACATAACGCTGCTCCCGATAGGCGGGCTGGCGCGGCTCAAGTCGCTGCCCGAGAAGCCCTGGGACGAGGTAAGGATAGCGATCGCCGGTCCCCTGGTGAACGTGGCGCTCGCGCCGTTCTTCTTCCTGGGCGCGTTCGCGCTAGGGGCGGATCTGCTGCGGCCGGTGAACGTGCTCGAGGGCTCCGCTTCCGTGGGCCAGATACTGGCGTACCTCGGGATCATGAACCTGGCCCTCGCGGTCTTTAACCTGATCCCCGCCTTCCCGATGGACGGTGGGCGCATCCTGCGCGGCCTGCTCGCCACGCGCATGGGCGCCGTCAGGTCCACGGACATAGCCTCGACCGTGGGCCAGGTCTTCGCCGTTGGGTTCTTTATCCTCGCCTTCGTCACCAACAGCTTCACGCTCGCGCTCATCGCCGTCTTCATATTCTTCGGGGCGAGCGGCGAGTCCGGGTTCGTGCGCCAGAGGGAGATGATGCGCGGCCTCACCGTCGCCGACGTTATGGGGACCAAGCGTCGCATGGAGACCATAACGCCGTACCACAACTTCGGGCAGGTCTTCGACGCCGTCCTGCACGGCTACCAGGAGGACTTCCCGGTGGTGGACGAGGAGGGCCGCCTCGTCGGCATCCTCACGCGGGGTGAGATCATGGCCGCGGCCCACTCCCCGGACAAGTACTCCAGCGTCCGCGACCTGATGCGGACGGACTTCCCCACCCTCTCCCCCGACGCCGACCTCTTCACCGACGGCAACCGCGTCCTCCAGGAGAGCGGGCTCCGTGCCCTCCCCGTCGTGAAGGACGGCGACCTCGTCGGCATGCTGACCACCGACGATGTGGGCCAGGCCGCCCTCCTGCGCGACCGGCGCAAGTTGGGTCAGTAGAGGCATCGGGCCCCAGGTGTCAGGCTCAAGGTCCCGGGGAGGGCGGTAGTTTGCGCGTGGTCTCCCTGCTTCCGAGCGCCACCGAGATGGTCCATTTCTCCGGCGCCTCCGATTGGCTCGTCGGCGTGACCCACGAGTGCGACCACCCGCCCGGCGTCGAAAAACTGCCGAGGCTGACGAGATCCAGGATAGATCCCACCCTGACGGGCGCCGAGATAGACGCCGAGGTGAACCGCCTCGTCACCGACGACGAGAGCCTCTACTCCCTGGACACCGCCCTGCTAGAGGATCTCGCCCCCGACCTCGTCATCACGCAAGGCCTCTGCGAAGTCTGCGCCGTCTCCACCGGCCTTGTCGAGGAGGCCGTCTCCGGCCTCCGGAGCCGTCCGGAGCTGCTGGTGCTCAACCCCACCTCCCTGGGGGACGTGCTGGACGACTCCGTCAGGGTCGGGGACGCGCTGGGCCGTGGGGAGAGGGCGAGAAGGGAGGTCTCCCTGCTGCGGGGCCGCCTCGATGAGATCGAGGGGACCGTCGCCGGCCTAGCGCGGCCGCGCGTCGGGTGCATCGAGTGGCTCGACCCGCCGTTCTCCGCGGGCCACTGGGTCCCGGAGATGGTGCGGCTCGCCGGCGGGCGGGAGCTCTTCGCCGGCCCCGGCGAGCGCTCCGTCAGGCTCGACTGGGAGACCGTCTTCGAGGCCGACCCCGAGGTCCTAATCCTCATGCCCTGCGGCTTCGACGCGGCGCGCGCCGCCGAGGAGGCGAGGGCGCTTCCGGGCCTGCCCGGGTGGTCGGACCTCGCGGCCGTGAGGAACGACCGTGTGTGGGTCGTGGACGCCAACTCTTTCTTCTCGCGGCCCGCGCCGCGGCTCGTGGAGGGCGTGGAGATCCTGGCCCGCATACTCCACCCCGGGGCTTTCTCCGGTCAGCCGCGAGCAAACGCCGCCTCGCTCCTCCCGCCAGCCTTCCGGTAGGCGGGCGTTCGCGACAGGGTTTCGTATTCGCTAGACTCCGTTGCATGAAATCTGTGGTCGAAGAGGTGGATGCGCTCGTCGCGCGGGTCGGGAAGCACCCGGTCTGGGGCTACGGCCACTGCGTGCGGGTTCACGCGCTGGCCGTGGAGTTGGCGCGCGCGGAGCGGATCCCTTACGACGCGGAGATCCTGCGCGTCGCGGCACTCCTGCACGACGTCGGGCTGTACAAGGCGTACGCGAGGCGCGAACCGGCCGACCACGCCAAGCGCTCGGCCCTGGTCGCCGGGCGCATCCTTAACGACGCGGACTTCCCGCCGCAGGCCACCCGCACCGCTATCGAAGCCATAGAGGCCCACCCGCCGGGCGCCCCGCCGGGCCCCAGTGCGGAGGCCACCCTCCTAAAGGACGCCGTCGCGCTGGACTACCTCGGCGTCGTCGGCCTCTCCCGCGTGCTCGCGATGGTCGGCACCGAGGACGACGTCGCGGACCTGAGGGCCGCCGTCTGGCACGCCGAGAGCCTGAGGCGCCAGATCCCGGACCTCCTCATTCTAGAAACGAGCAAGGACATCGCCCACAGCCGTGGGAGGGAGACGGACCGCTTTATGGAGGACCTGAGGGACGCCACGGCGGGCCTGAAGCTGCTCTAGGCAGCACAAGGTCCACCCTCGCTGTTTTCACGTTTCCCATGCCCACGGTGACGAACTTCCGAGAAGGCCAATAATGCGAAGCTCGGAATAGCCGCATAACAAGTTAGGCAGGCCTTTTTATGCGCTTTCAACATGTTGCATGGCCCGTTTGGGTCTCATTCGAAATGCGTCGGGAACGCCCGATAATTTCCGGACCCCTGCGGGGTCGGGACCTGTGAGGAACCCGTTAAGGCGGTTAGAAGCCTTCCCCAAAGACATGGTCTCCTCGATCCCGGCTTGCACGTCCTCCTTGGTTTCTTCGGCTGCGCCACGCAACGCCCCGTGTCCAAACCGCTGTTGCGCACTGGCCGAGTGCTATACGCCGCGCCCGTTGCCCCACACGAGCACGTGCAGCTGCGGGAGGACGGTTACCTCGTTCCAGCCGTCGTCGAGCACCCTGTCCGCGAGCCAGGCGTAACGACGAAGCAGGCCCGCATCGTCGGGCGCCGTGGCGTCGTCGGGCTCGGGGCCGGGAGGGCGGTCGTTGCCGACTTGCAGGTAGACGGGCACCTCGGGGAAACGTCGCCCCACCTCGCGGGCGTAGGCGTAGTCCGTCTCGTCGAAGACGACCACCTTGAGGGTGGCGCGTGTGCCTTCTCCCCCGGCCCGCAGGCAGCGGGAGAGCTTGTCCCAGTCGGTCCGCATGCCGCTGCTCGGCGGCTTCGGGGAGACGGTCAGGTGGTCGAGGTCGGAGAACCAGTCCCTGGCGACGGTGCCCTGGGTCTCGATGGCGAAGCCGTAGCCGTGCTCTTTGCCGAGCGAGATCAGGGGCCCGAGCGGCTGCAAGGCCGGGTTGCCGCCCGAGAGGGTGACGAGTATGGGCCGGCCTCGGGACAGGTCTCGCACCTCGGCGAAGACCTCCTCCGTCGTCATCTTCTTCCAGGTCTCGCGGTAGCGCGGGAGCACGGCGAACTTCGTGTCGCACCACGAGCAGCGGTAGTCGCAGCCGCCGGTCCTGACGAAGACGGTGGGTTTGCCGATCACCGCGCCCTCGCCCTGCACGACCGGACCGTAGATCTCGGAGACGGAGATCGTTCCCCGGACGCCCCGCGTCTCAGCGGGCTTCGTGGTCGCGGTCTTCTCCATCATGGGCCCGGCCGGTACTCGGCCCAGGTCTTGGGCGTCTCGCTCACGCGCACGGCGGCGACCTCGGGCCACAGGCCGCGGGCGAACCCGTAGAGGAAGCGGGCCAGGTTCTCGGCGCTCGTCGGGCCGTCCACCACGTCGTTCAGGTGGCGGTGGTCGAGCTTCTCGTCGACGAAGGTCTTGAAAGGCG